>NZ_BAAAMR010000010.1:0-131656 GCF_039529375.1 Actinomadura napierensis | reverse complement strand
CGCGCCCCGCCGCGCCCCGCCGCGGGCCCGGGGCGGCGCGCGGCGCCCGGGCGCCGCCCCGCGGGTCAGCCGTGCTTGGCGCCGCACTGACCCGGGCATCGGATTCGCTGCCGCCGCGATGCCCGCACATGACGAAATCCTCACCCGTTGAGGAAATACATTAATCGGGGTTCCGCCAATACCGCGGCCGCCGAGCATCTACTATTCTTCGAACTGACCAATAAAACGGAACGGAGACGGCTCATGGCACAGAAGGTCCAGGTCTCGCTGGTCGATGACCTCGATGGCGGTACGGCGGTGGAAACGGTGGCGTTCGCGCTCGACGGCAGGGCGTACGAGATCGACCTGAACAAGAAGAACGCGGCGAAGCTGCGCAAGGTCGTCGCGCCCTTCCAGGAGAAAGCGCGCAAGGCGCGCCCGGCCGGCCGCAAGGCCGCGACGCGGACGGCCAGCAACCGCGAGCGCAGCGCGGAGATCCGCGAGTGGGCCAGGTCGGCGGGCATCCCGGTCAACGACCGCGGCCGCATCCCGGCGAACGTCGTCCAGCAGTACGAGGCGGCCCACTGAGCACCCTTCCCGGCCGCTTCGCACCCGGCCGGAGACGCGGCGATCCGCCTTTCCCGAGTGCCGCCGGCGATCCCATTTCCCGGGGACGGCCGCGGCGAAGGAACCGCACGCGAGAGCAGATCCGCAACGCCCGGCCGCTGGGCCCCGCAATGGGCTGACGCCGCGCACCGGGGCGGTTCCGAGCGCGGTGCCCGCCTCCCGGGCCGCCGCCCGCGCGAGCGCCATTCCTGCGCTCGGCGAGTGCTCGGCAGGGCCCGCGGATCCGATTCCGCCGGGTAGGCCGATGGCCGCGTCCCGCATCCGAAAAGGGCCGCGCCTCCGCGGTCAGGAGGGAAGGACGCGGGTGAGCAGGTCGGCGACGGTGACGGCGCCGATCATGGGCGCGTCGGTGCTGCGCGGGTCGCCGGAGACCGCGACGATCGGGCTGCGGGCGCCCGCCATGACGCTGGCGATCTCCATGACGGTCGCGTCGGCGTCCACGACCGGCGGCGGCGTGCGCTTCGCGGGCAGCAGGTCGGCGACGCGCTTGCCGGCGAGCCGCTCGCAGAGCCGGTCGGCGTGCCCCTCGTCGTACGCGCGGGCCAGCGCCGGGTCGTCGCGCACGTACTGCGGGATGAGCGCGCCGAGCAGCTGGGAGCCGGGCAACACCGCCTTCGGACGGCGCCGGTCGTCGACCACGATCAGCCCGAGCAGCCGGTGCTCGGCCAGCAGGCGGGCGGCGTCCAGCGCGCTGGTCTCCACGGTGACGGTGGGGTAGTCGACGGCGAGTTCTCCGGCGCGCACACCACGACCGTAGCAGGCCCCCGGCCGGGGGTCCCGTCTCCCGTCACGGCCGGTCGAGTGGGCGGTCACCGCCCTCCTGCGTGGAAAACGCACCGGAATCCCGTTAGGGTCGGTGAACGGTGAGCCGGGAAGTCTGGTCGGCGTCGTGCCGTCGACCCCGAAAAGACTCCCAGGAGCCGCCTTGGCCACCGCAGCCGCAGTCACGATCTTCGTTGTCGCGTACGTCCTGATCGCGTCGGAGAAGGTTCCGCGGACGGCGGTCGCGCTCGGCGGCGCGGCGCTGATGCTGCTGCTGCACATCACCGACGCCGGCGCGGCGTTCTTCTCCGAGCGGACCGGCGTCGACTGGAACGTGGTGTTCCTGCTGCTCGGGATGATGGTGATCGTCTCGGTGCTGCGGCAGACCGGGGTGTTCGAGTACGTGGCGATCTGGGCGGCGAAACGCGCGCGCGGGAAGCCCTACCGGCTGATGGTGATGCTGGTGCTCATCACCGCGGGCGCGTCGGCGCTGCTGGACAACGTCACCACCGTGCTGCTGGTCGCCCCGGTCACCTTCCTGGTGTGCGAGCGGCTCGGCCTGGACGTCGTCCCGTACCTGATGGCCGAGGTGATGGCGTCCAACATCGGCGGCACCGCGACGCTGGTCGGCGACCCGCCCAACATCATCATCGCCAGCCGCGGCGGGCTGACCTTCAACGAGTTCCTGGTGAACCTCGCGCCGCTGGTGGTCGGATTGATGGTGGTGTTCTGCCTGCTGTGCCGGTGGCTGTTCCGGTCCGCGTTCGTCTACGACCCGGACCGCGCGGCCGAGGTGATGGCGCTGCGGGAGAAGGAGGCCATCACCGACCGGCGGCTGCTGTGGCAGGGGCTGGCCGTCCTCACCGCGGTGATCGCGGCGTTCGTGCTGCATCCCGTCCTGGACTACGAGCCGTCGGTCGTCGCGCTGCTGGGCGCGGGGCTGCTCGTCGCCGCGACCAAGGTCACCACCGAGCAGGCGCTGGCGGAGGTGGAGTGGCCGACGCTGGTGTTCTTCGCGGGGCTGTTCGTCATGGTCGGCGGGCTGGTCGAGACCGGCGTCATCGCGGACGTGTCGCGGGCCGCCGCCGACGTCACCGGCGGGGACCTCGGCGCCGCGTCGATGCTGCTGCTGGGGGCGTCGGGCCTGCTGTCGGCGATCGTGGACAACATCCCCTACGTCGCGACGATGAGCCCGATCGTCTCCGACCTCGTGCAGCAGCATCCGGGCACCGAGGGGCACGTGCTGTGGTGGGCGCTGGCGCTCGGCTCCGACCTCGGCGGCAACGCCACCGCGATCGGCGCGAGCGCGAACGTGGTCGTGCTCGGCATCGCCGCGCGCAACGGCACCCCCATCAGCTTCTGGACGTTCACCCGCTACGGGCTGATCGTCACCGCGGTCACCGTCGCGCTGTCCGCCCCCTACCTGTGGCTGCGCTACCTGTGACCGGCCGCCCGGCCGCGTCGGGCACCGTTCCGGCCGGGAGGGACCCGTACCCGGCCCGGCGGGCAACAACGGGTGATCAGACCTCGAACCGAGAGGCCCGCCCATGCCCCCGACAAGCCGGTCGTCGCCGGCCCTTCCCGCGCCGGCGCCCGCCGCCGAGCCGACCGACGCGTCGCTGATCGCCGCGTCCCGCACCGATCCCGAGCGGTTCGCCGCGCTGTTCCGCCGGCACGCCACCGCGATCATGCGGTACACGGCGCGGCGCCTCGGCCCGGACCACGCCGAGGACATCGTCGCCGAGACCTTCCTGGTCGCGTTCGGCCGCCGCGCGTCCTACGACCCGGCGCGCCCGGACGCGCGGCCGTGGCTGTACGGGATCGCCACCAACCTGATCCGCCGGCACCGCCGCACCGAGGTGCGGGCGCTGCGCGCGCTGGCGCGCGGCGGCCTGGACCCGGTCACCGCACCGTTCACCGACGCCGTCGAGGACCGCGTGCACGCCGGCGTCCGGTCCCGGACGCTCGCCGGCGCGATCGCCGCCCTGCCCGCCGCGCAGCGGGAGGTCCTGCTGCTGGTGACGTGGGCCGGGCTGACCTACGACGAGGTCGCCGAGGCGCTCGGCGTCCCCGCCGGGACGGTCCGGTCCCGGATGAACCGGATCCGCCGCAAGCTCCGCGACGCGCTCGGCGACGCCGCCCCCTCCGAGGAGAACCACGATGGATGAGCTGACGCTGGTGGAGCGGCTGCGCTCCGAGATCCCCGAGGACATCGACGTGACCGGCGCCGAACGCCGGTGGCGCGACCGGGCGCTCGCCGGCACCGGGCGGCGGCGCCGGGCCCGGCGGCCGCTGCTGCTGGCCGGGGTCGTCGCCGCGGGCTGCGCGGGCGCGGTGACGGTCGTGGCGGTGACGCACCGGCCGGTGGAGCCGGGCATGCCGCCGGCCAATGTCGCGGCCGTGCTCGACCAGGCCGCCGACCGCGCCGCCGCCGACCCCGTCCCGCGGCCGGACCAGTTCGTCCACCAGGACACGGTCGAGTTGCGCCGGGTGCCGAACAACGGGCGCTGGTACAAGGACCGCAACCAGTCCTGGATCTCGGTCGGCGGGACGGCGCCCGGTCTCTTCCGCCTGAAGAACTGGATCCAGCCCAGGCCGGACGAGTACGTTCCGCTGGACGGCGACAGCGTCATCGCTCCCTGCGGGCAGCGGGCGCCGATCGACCGGCCCTACCTCGGCGACCTGCCCGCCGACCCGGACGCCCTGCTCCGCCTGCTGGCACGGCAGGGAGACGGCGCTCGGGCCGAGCGGCAGTGGGAGGCCGCCTCCGATCTGATCGCCAGGCCGGCGCCTCCGGGAGTGCGCGCCGCGCTGTTCCGCGCCATCGCCCGGATCCCCGGCGTCCGGCTGAGGACCGACTCCGTGGACGCGGCCGGGCGGCACGGCGTCGCGGTCACCCGCACCCGCGACGGCGTCCGCGAAGAGCTCATCTTCGACCCCGCGTCCCACCGGTACCTCGGCCGCCGGGACGTCATCACCCGCTCCGGCGACCGGCTCGGGGCCCGGGGCTCGATCCTGTTCTCCAGCGCCCTGATGAGCACACAGATCGTCGACAAGGTCCCGAAGCCGCGTGCCGGGGTCGCGGTCGACGCCTGCTGACCGGATGCGGCCCGCGCCCGTGCGTCCGTCCCAGGACGTGCGGGTGCGGGCCGGTTCGTCCGGGAAAGGGCGGAACGAGGGGGAACGGCGGCGCTATCGTGTCGCCTGCCCCCCCGCGCTGACCGCCTCGTACAGGAGCCTCCATGGGCTACCCCCCGCCGCCTCCGGCCCGGCCCGGCCCCGGCGGCCCTTACCATCCCGGCTACGGGCCGGGAGGCTACGGCGCTCCGGCGCCCGGTGGCCCGCCCCCTCCGCCGTACGCGCCGCCGCAGCCCGCCTACCCGCCGAACGGGTACGCGCCCGCCGGGTACCCGCAGCAGGCCGGTTATCCGGCGCCGCAGCAGGCCGGGTATCCCGCGCCCCAGCAGGGCGGATACCCGCAGCAGCAGCCGCCCGCGCAGTACGGAGGCGCGCCCGCCGATCTCTACGGCTCGCCGATCCTCGTCTACGACCAGCCGGCGCAGTTCTTCTCGACGGAGGCCACCTACACGATCTGGAGCCCGCAGGGGCAGCCGGCGGCGCACGTCCGGGAGCAGGGCGTGAGCGGCGCGAAGAAGGCGCTGCGCGTCGTCAACCAGGCGAGCCAGTCCAAGGCCGAGCGGAAGCTGACCATCTTCCGCCCGGACGGCGTGCCGTACTTCCACTTCTACAAGCCGTACGGATTCATGGGCACGCCCAAGATGCAGGTGCTGACGGCCCAGGGCGGCCTCATCGGGCATCTGCGCAAGCGGGCGATGCGGGGCTGGGAGATCCTCACCGCGCAGGAGCAGCAGCTCGGCTACTACGAGCTGCTGAGCGGCCGCGTCACCGACTGGCAGCAGCAGGAGGTCGCCCGTATCCAGCGCGGCTTCGAGGGGATGGGCGAGCTGCTGTCGCAGATGTTCACCGGCGCCGACCGGTACGTGCTCCGGATGCACGCGCCGCTGCAGGAGCCGATGCGCACGCTCGTCCTGGCCTGCCCGCTCGCGTTCGACACCGCCGTCTCCCAGAACCGCAGCCTCGGCGGCTGGCTCTAGCCGCCGCCCGCCGCGTCCGCGACCGGCTCCGGGGCGGTGTCCGGCGCGCTCGGGCGCGGGCGCAGGACGCCGGCCGCGGCGGCGGCGACCGCGCAGCACGCCACGGGCAGGAAGAACGTGAGGTTGAGCGGCATGAGGCCGGTCAGCGGCCCGATGACGGCCGGGCCGGCGAGCATGCCGAGGTAGCCGATGCCCGCGACGCGGGAGACGTTGACGCCTGCGGCGTCCCGGTCGGTGTGGCCGGCGGCGCTGAACAGCTGCGGCACGCACCCCGACAGCCCGGCCCCGAGCGCCGCCCATCCGGCCAGCGCCAGGGGGATCCAGGGGGAGAGGGCGGCGGTGGTGAGCCCCAGCGCCGCGGCCGACGCCCCATAGCGCATGACGGCGACCGGGCCCAGCCGGGCGGCCGCCCGGTCGGCGAGCAGCCGGCCGATCGTCATGGTGGTGGCGAAGGCGCCGTAGGCGAGCGCGGCAGTGGCGGCGGACGCGTCCAGGACCCGGCGCAGGTGCAGCGCGCTCCAGTCGTTGGCCACGCCCTCGCACAGCATGATCATCAGCGCCAGTCCGGCGAGCGCCCAGATCCGCCAGGGAGCGCGCCGCCGGACGCGGGGCGCACCGGTCCGCGCGTCGCCGTCCGGCCGCAGCAGCGCGGGCGCCGCCGCGATGGCGGCGGCCAGGCCGAGGACCGCCACGGCGCCGAGCGTGGCCGCCGGGCGCAGGCCCAGGCCGAGCGTGCAGGCGCCCACCAGCGAGGCGAGGACGCCGCCGATGGAGTACGTCGCGTGGAACGCCGACATGACGGGCCGCCCGTAGCCTCGTTCCACCTGGACGGCGTGGGCGTTCATCCCGACGTTCAGGCCCCCGCCGTTGCAGGCGCCGAGCACCAGCAGCGCCGCCCCGAGCGTCCAGGCGTTCGACGCCAGGCCCGGCCCGACGACCGCGGCGCTGCTCAGCGCCGCGCTGACCGGGACGACCTTGCGCGCGCCGAAGCGGTCGGTGAGCGGCCCGATGAGCTGCATGCCCGCGAACGACCCGGCGCCGAGCAGCAGCAGGAGCCGGCCGAGCACGGCGTGGCCGATCCCCGCCTGGTGCTCGATGCTGGGGATGTGCACGACCCACATCCCCAGCAAGAACCCGGACAGGCCGAAGTAGGCGAAGGTGGCCCGCCGGCCCGCCCGCAGCGTTGGTTCCATAACATGAACATAACGAACATTTCGTGCTCGCAGTACCTTGTGTTCCGAACATCGATGGTGTTCGATCGCGGGTATGGCGGACGCGGAACGGCTGAGACGGATCACCGAGGCGGTGCGCGACGCGGGCAGCATGGGCGTCGCGGACCTCGCCGGGCTCACCGGGGCCTCGGAGATGACCATCCGCCGCGACCTCGATCACCTCGCCGCCCAGGGCGTGCTCGAACGCTACCGGGGCGGGGCGCGGAGCCTGCTGCTGCGCGGCGAGGAGCCGCCCTTCGCGGTGCGCGTCCAGGAGGACGTGGATGCCAAGCGCCGCATCGCCGCCGAGGCCGCCGCGCTCGTCGCCGACGGCGAGTCCGTCGTCCTCGACAGCGGCACCACCTGCCTGGCGGTCGCCCGGGCGCTGGAGCCCCGGCGGCTGACCGTCGTGCCGCTGTCCCTGCACGCGGTCAACGCGCTGTCCGCGGCCCCGCGGCTGACGCTGCTGGTGCCCGGCGGCCGGCCGCGCCCGGGCGAGCTTGCGCTCACCGGCCCGCTGGCCGAGGCGTCGCTGGCCGCCCTGCGCTTCGACACCGCGATCATCGGCTGCTGCGGGCTGACCGCCGGCGACGGCCTGACCGCCCACGACCTGGAGGACGCCGCCGTCAAGCGCGCCGCGATCGCCTCCGCCCACCGCGTCATCGCCGTCACCGAGGCCGCCAAGCTCTCCCGCACCGCGCTCGCGTTCGTCGGGCCCGTCTCCGACCTGGACGCCGTCGTCACCGACGACTCCGCCCCCGCCGACCAGGTCGCGCGGCTGGAGGCGGCGGGCGTGACGGTGCGCACGGTTTGACGCCCTGTTCGCCTGACGCCCCCGCCCGTCTGACGGGCGGGGGCGCCGGACGCGAGGCCTACGGCGTCACCGCCTTCCCGCCGAAGGTCACGACGAGGCGGCCGTCCGAGGCGAAGGACCAGCCGAGGGCGCCGGCGTAGGAGGAGCAGCGCGACCCGTTGGAGCCCGACCAGAACTGGTTCGAGCCGTCCGCGTCGCCGACCACCTTGTCGTTGGACCCGTCGCCCGCGAACCGGCACGAGGTGTTGTTCCGGAACACCGAGGTGCCGGTGTCGAAGGAGAAGTTGCGCTCGGCGTTGTCGATGCTCACGTTGTCCGATATCGACATCGTGCCCGGGTTGCTGTTGTAGGTGAACCCGTGGTGCCCGTTGCCGTAGGCGATGCTGCGCCGCACGACGTGGTTCACCGCGATCTTGTCGCCGCCGAGCTTGTAGCCGTTGCGGTCGCCGTTCCCGTTCTGCGTTCCGTCGGTGAGGGTGCCGTTCCCGTAGGAAAGGGAATCCTCGATGGTGACCGGTCCGATGGCGCCGGTGTCGGTCTTGGTGTAGAGGTCCCAGCCGTCGTCGATGTTGTTGTGGGAGACGTCGTAGCGGAAGACGTTCCCGGTCCCGACGGTGAGTTTCGCGGCGAAGCCGTCGGCGTCCTCGCCGTCGGAATCGGAATTGTCATGCGATTCCGCGCTGACGACGAGGTTGCCGGACGGCCACTGGTCGCGCGGCGTGCTGGACGACGTCCGGGAGATCTGCAGGCCGGTGTCGCGGTTGAAACGCGTCACCGTGCGCTCGATGACATTGTTGCTGCCGCCGACGAAGATGCCGTTGTCGCCGGCGTGCTCCACGACGATGCCGGAGACGTGCCAGTAGGAGCCGTTCACCTGCAGGCCGCGGTTGGCGGGGTCCTCGGTCTGGGCCGAGAAGTTCAGCACCGGCGTCTCGCCCGGGTACGCGGACAGCTGCGTCCGGGCGCCGGAGGTGCCGTTCTCGCCCTCCGGGATGGTGATCGTCTGCGAGTAGCGGTACGTCCCGCCGCGCATGAAGATCGTGCCGCCGGGAGCGATGCGGCCGATCGCCGAGGCGAGCGTCGTCGGGTCGGACTGCGTCCCGGCCGCGCCGTCGGACCCGCCCGGCGCGACGTAGAGCGCGTCGCCGCCGGTCGGCGGCGGAGTGTCGCCGCCCAGCTCGACGTCGACGTAGTCGAGGTTGGCCAGGCCGTCGCCGCCGGTCGGGGTGAACCGGACGGTGTTGCCGCCGGCCTTCACCGGCACGGTGATCGTCTTGGTCGCCCACGTGTCCCACGAGCCGGTGCTCTCGAACGACACCGCCGGGGCCGCCGAGCCGTTCACCGCGACGTCCGCGGGCCGCGCGGCGGACGTCCCGTTGGCGAAGCGGACGTGCAGCGTCGCCGTGCCCGCGGCCGAGGCGTTCACGGTGAACTGGGCGTAGGCGCCGGCCTTGTTGTCGCCGTTGCAGAACCCGCTGCCGGAGTATCCGCCGTGGTTAGAGTCGATGGTCCCGCTGCACGAGGCCGGGGAGCTCTCGGCCTCGTAGCGGGTCGTGGTGGCGGCCTGCGCCGCGTTGGCGGACAGTGCCACCAGCGCGCCGGCGAGCAGGCCGCCGCACGCGATGACGGGGGTGGTTCGCATTGTTCCCTCCAGTTCGCCTGGTCCTTCTCCTGGCTTTTTCCGACCGTGATCAGGGGAGCGGAAACGCGCGATGGCCATCGGCGATGAAAGCGCTTTCCATCAACGTAGGCGCCTACCATCGTCCCGTCAACGGACTGCAATTGTTTCATGAATGGCAGGGGACGGGGAGGAGAAACAGGGGGAACGTTCCAATATTGGTACGGAGGAAATGCAAGGGTCTTATCGGCTTTGCCGGCGCATTCCGGAGAGCCAGCCAAACGCCGCCTCCTGCATGGGGCGGTCGAAGAGATGGGGAGCGTCGAAGAAGGCGCCGGCATAGCGGCCGGGCGCCGGCCGGTAGGCCGCGGTCAGCTGGCGGTGGGCGCGGCGCATTCCTTCGGCGGGGAAGAGCGGGTCCGCCTCGGCGTACAGGACCATCAGCGGGGCGGGAGCGCGGGCGGCGAGCACGCCGGGCCAGTCGGCCAGGCGGGTCAGGCCCGGCGGGAACAGCATCCAGGAGTGCGCGGCGACGTGCTCGTCGCGCAGGTCGCGGAACGAGCTGACCGCCGCCGCCGCGACGACGGCGCCGATCGCCGGGTCGAGCGCGCCGAGGAGGGCGGCGCGCACCCCGCCGCCCGACAGCCCGATCGCGCCGACCGAGGCGATGTCGGGGCGGGAGCGCAGGTAGGCCGCGGCGGCGAGGTCCTCGGAGGCCAGCACTCCCGTGAACGAGGTGCCGAGCACCGTGCACGCCTTCGCCAGGACGTGCTCGTGGTCGCGGGCGGCGCGGTCGTAGCGATCGGCCGTGCCATCTTCCGCGCCGGGCCCCAGGGGCAGCGGGAAGCGGCGGCCGCCCCAGGCGAAGACGTCGTGGGCCAGCACGGCGAAACCCCGCCGCGCCAGCTCGTTCGCGTAGGCGCGGCCGCCGTAGATCCGCGCGCGCAGGCGGGCGACCTCGGCGGCGGGCGGCTCCGGTCCGTCGGCGATCTTGTCCTTGCCCGCCCACTTCATGCCCGCGTGGCAGTGCATCGCGACGACGCCCGGCAGCGGGCCCGCGGCGCCGCGCGGGCGGAGCAGGAAGGCGCGGGTGCGCGGGCCGAACCCGACCGTCCAGGACAGCTCCTCGCCCTCCAGGTCCGCGCAGGTCCAGCGGCGCTCGACCCGGACGTCGCGGGCGCTCAGATCGAGGACGCCGAGCGCGTCCCGCAGGCGTCCGGGCAGGTCCGGGCCCGGCGGAGGGAACAGGCCGCGGTCGCGCGCGGCGATCTCCGCCAGGCCCGAGAACTCGCCGAGCATCAGGAGGCCTGCCGGGTCCCGCCGGCCGTGAGGGCGACGGGGGCGCCGGTCGCCGCGGACCGGTCGGCCGACACGCCGATCATCACGCTCGCGACGCCCGCGCGGTACCCCGCCTGGCGCGCGAGCGGGTCGTCCGACGGGCCCCGGAACACGTCGTCCAGCAGCAGCGCGTCGCCGCCGCCGTGCGCGCCCGCGCCCCGCTCGATCTCGATCTCCTCGGGCTCGCGCCAGTGCCGGTGCAGGACGAGCCGCTCGGACGCGCCCGCGGCGTGCTCCTTGCCGGACGCGGTCGGGTCGATCGCGGCGTGCGGCGGCGTCCAGGACCGCTCGACGACGTCCAGTTCCAGCCGTCCGGCGGTGCCGTTGAACACGGCCCGGTACCCCTCGGCGGGCGCGTGCGCGTTGAGGGAGTAGGTGAGCAGCGCGCCGCCCTCGTAGCGGACGAGGACGGACATGTTGTCGTCGATGGTGATGCCCTCGCCGAACACGTCCTGGTCGCGGAGGTAGCCGTCCTCGTGTTCGGCGTCCAGGTACAGGCGCTTCAGCCGCGGGTCGGCGGACAGGTCCAGCAGGAACGGGTCGGTGCCGAGCCCCGGCGCGTTCCGGGCCCGGGCGGGGCGGCCGGTGAGCCCGCGTGCGCGCGCGTTGCCCGCGCCGTAGAAGCGCAGCGAGGTCTGCGCGTAGACGGAGGCGGCGGCGTCGTCGAGCCACCAGTTCACCAGGTCGAAGTGGTGGGTGGCCTTGTGCACCAGCAGGCCGCCCGAGCTCGCCTTGTCGCGGTGCCAGCGGCGGAAGTAGTCGGCCCCGTGGATGGTGTCGAGCGCCCAGTCGAAGTGCACCGAGGTGACCTCGCCGATCGCGCCGTCGGCGAGCAGCCGCCGGACGGCGCTGTTGCGCGGCGAGTAGCGGTAGTTGAACGTGACGACGAGCCGGCCGGTGCTCCGCTCGGCCGCCTCGATGATCGCCGCGCAGTCCGCGGCGGTGGTGCACAGCGGCTTCTCGACGACGACGTCCTTGCCCGCGTCGAGGGCCGCGACGACGTAGCGGGCATGGGCGGCGTCGACGGTGGCGACGACGACGCCGTCGGCGAGCTCGAGCATCTTGCCGAACTCCTCGGGCGCGAAGCAGGGCACGTCGCGTCCGATGCGGTCCAGGTAGTAGGCCAGGCGCGTGCGGTTCGGGTCGCAGAGCGCGGCGATCTCGCCGGTGCCGCTCCACTCGCCGAGCAGCGCGTCGACGTACATCTGCGCCCGGTGGCCGAGCCCGACGAAGGCGTATCGCATGGTGCGGGAACTCCAGTGCTGGGAGGTGGCGCCGCGCGGCCCGGCCCCTGGCGGGCGCGGGCCGCACGGCTCGTCATCGTGTCACCGGCGGCCGGAGGTCACTGGCCGAGGGCGTTGTTCGCCTCCTTGATGAAGGTCTTGGCCGCGTCGTCCGGCTTCGCCTTGCCGAACAGCACCGAGTCGGTGGCGCGCTTGAGGATGTCCTCCATCTCCGTCGCGCCCTTCGGCGGGATCACGATCGGGCTGAGCTCGCCCTTGATCGAGTCCATGAAGGCCGCCACCTTCTGGTCGGCCGGGGACAGCTTGCCCTTGATCGCGGCGAGGACCTTGGCGTTGGTGGGCAGCCCGCGGTCGCTGAGCACGATCGCGCCGGCCTCGGGGTCGTTGAGCATGAAGTCGGTGAACTTCGCGGCGGCCTCGGAGTGCTTGGTCCGGGACGAGACCGTGTAGTACATCGCCGGCTGCAGGTACATCCCGGACGCGGTCGAGCCCGGCGCCTTCGGCATCCGCAGCATCTCCAGGTCCTGGCCGGAGCCCTTGGACAGGGCGTCGAGCTGGTTGCTCCACCAGCTGCCGTACACGCTCTTGTTGGTGGCGAGCAGCGCCTGGTCGGGCTTGGTGCCGGTCTCCAGCATCGTGGCGGCGCCGGGCCCGGCCTTCGTGTCGATGATCTTCTGGATCAGTGCCCACCAGTCCTTGACGGTCTGCTCGGACAGCCCGATCTTGCCGTTGGCGTAGAACGGCTCGCCGCGCTGCGCGGCGAAGAGCTGCAGCCACGCCGGGTTCTCGTTGTACTCGGTGCCCCAGACCTGCCCGCCGCTCTTCTGCGTCATCCTCTGGGACATCGCGATGTAGTCGTCCCAGGTCCAGGTCTTGTCGTCGGGCATCTTCTGGCCCTCCTTCTCCAGGAGGTCCTTGTTGACGATCATCGGCCAGGTGTTGACGCCGGTGGGGATCGCGTACTGCTTGCCGTCCAGCTGCCCGGCCTTGAGCACGTTCTGGTCGAGGTCGGCGGTGTCGACCTTGCCCTTCAGGTCCGCGATGACCCCGCGGTCCGCGTACTCGGCCAGGGCCCGGATCTCGATCGACATCACGTCCGGGGCGTCCCCGGCCGCGGTCTTGGTGGCGAGCTTCTCGTAGTAGCTGTCGAAGTCGGAGAAGTCGCCCTGGACGTCGATCGCCGGGTTCTTCTTCTCGAAGGCGGCGATGGCCGACTCGGTCAGCTTCTGCCGGGAGTCGCTGCCCCAGTAGGAGAAGACGAGCTTCGTCTTGCCGCCGGATCCGCCGTCGTCACCGCCTCCGCAGGCGGTGGCCGATACCGCGACCAGGGCGAGGGCGGTGGCCGCCAGGATGCGTTTCACTGTTCTTACCTCCGGACAGGGGGTGGGGAGGAGGCGGGGGGCTATTTGAAACCGGTGGTCGCCATTCCGCGGACGAGGTACTTCTGGCCGGCCAGGAAGAATCCGAAGATCGGGCCGAGCGAGATGATCGACATCGCGAACATCGGCCCCCAGGACGAGTTGCTGCTGGCGTCCAGGAACTGGCGCAGCGCGACGGGCGCGGTGAGCTTGTCGGAATTGGTGAGGTAGAGGTTCTGGGTGAAGAAGTCGTTCCACGTCCAGATGAACGTGAAGATCGCGGTGGTGGCCAGCGCGGGCACGCACAGCGGCAGGATGACCTGCACGAACGTGCGCCAGTGGCCGGCGCCGTCGATCGCGGCGGCCTCGTCCA
Organism: Actinomadura napierensis; assembly: GCF_039529375.1. NCBI lineage: Bacteria > Bacillati > Actinomycetota > Actinomycetes > Streptosporangiales > Thermomonosporaceae > Actinomadura > Actinomadura napierensis. The sequence goes on along the minus strand of NZ_BAAAMR010000010.1, from coordinate 118,217 downwards.
GCTCCCGGGGCAGGGTGCGGATGAACTGCACCATCAGGAAGATGAAGAACGCGTCGGTGGCGAGGAACTTCGGGAGCACGATGGGCCAGATCGTGTTGATCCAGCCGATCTTGCTGAACATGATGTACTGCGGCACGACGGTGACGTGGTGCGGCAGCATGATCGACAGCAGCATGATGGTGAACCACAGCTTCTTCAGCGGGAACTCCAGCCGGGCGAACGCGTAGGCCGCCAGCGAGCAGGCCACCAGGTTGCCGACGACCGCCAGCACCGTGATGACCGCCGAGTTCCACAGGTAGTAGCCGAAGGAGTGCGTGAGCGCGTTCCAGCCGCCGGAGTAGTTCTCGCCGGTGACCTCGTGCGGCAGCAGCCCCGGCTCCCGGAAGATCAGGTTCTCCGGCTTGATCGAGCTGGAGACCATCCAGAGCAGCGGGTAGAGCATGAACAGCCCGAACACGATCAGCAGCACGTGCCTGGTCAGCCGGGACGCGGGCCGGAACAGCACCGGCACGCGCTTACTTTTCGTCGCCATAGAAGACCCAGAATCGAGACATGAGGAAGTTGACGGCGGTCAGCGCGCCGATGATGAGCAGGAGCACCCAGGCCATGGCGGCCGCGTATCCCATCTCGTAGTTCTTGAAGCCCTTGATGTAGAGGTAGAGCGTGTAGAAGAGGGTCGAGTCGACCGGTCCGCCGTTGCCGCCGCTGACGACGAACGCCTGCGTGAACGACTGGAACGACTTGATCAGCTCCAGCACGGCGTTGAAGAAGATGATCGGGGTGAGCAGCGGCAGCGTGATGGAGCGGAACCGCCGCCACGGGCCGGCGCCGTCCACGCGGGACGCCTCGTACAGCTCCCGCGGGATCTGCCGGAGGCCGGCCAGGAAGATCACCATCGGGGCGCCGAACGTCCACACGTGCAGGATGATCAGCGTCCACAGCGCGGTGTCGGGGCTGGTGACCCAGCCCTCGCCGTGGTAGCCGAACCAGCCGAGGAACGTGTTGACGATCCCGTCCGTCCCGAAGATCTTCCGCCACAGGATGGAGATCGCGACGCTGCCGCCGAGCAGCGACGGCAGGTAGAAGACCGAGCGGTAGAACGGCAGTCCGCGCAGCCCCTTGTCCATCGCCATCGCGAGCCCGAGGGCGAACGCGAGCTGGAGCGGGACCGACACGACGACGTAGATGGTCGTGACCTTGAGGGAGTGGATGAACCGGTCGTCGGCCGTGAACATCTTGTGGTAGTTGTCCAGGCCGATCCAGTGCGGCGCGGTCAGCATGCTGTAGTCGTTGAACGACAGGTACAGCGTGGCGAGCATCGGGCCGAGCGTGATGGCGAACAGCCCGATGAACCAGGGGGCCAGGAACAGGTAGCCGGCCCATGCCTGTGAGCGTGCGCGCGAGCTCTTGCGGCGGGGGCGGCGCGCGCCCTTCCGCGCGCGGGGCGTGACGGCGGGCTCGGCCGTCCCCGTCGCCGTGCCGGCCTCTGCGGGCCTCAGCGTCATCACTGGCCCTTCGTTGAGCGGGTGGGTGAGATAGCGCTTTCTTATAGCCACCTCGGAGATGACGTCAACCCTTTGCAGTGAGTTTCCTCACGACCGACGTCGAACCGAAATCGAATAAACCGAGGTCAGAGCCCATTTGGGCACAAAGCATCAGCACCATAACGTTCGGGCCTGCATGCTCGTTACTACAAACGGTTGCAGTCGCGGGCAGAGCTGAAGCGGTAGGTGGTGACCGAGCGGTGCTCCTGTCCGGGCCGCAGCACCGCGGACGGGAACGCCGGCCGGTTCGGCGCGTCGGGGAAGCGCTGGGTCTCCAGGCACAGGCCCGCGAACGGCCCGAACGGGGTGGCGACGCCGTCCAGCATGTGCCCGGTGTAGAACTGCACGCCCGGTTCGGTGGTGGCGACCTCCATCGACCGCCCGCTCGCCGGGTCGGACACCGTGACCCCGCCCTGGAGCACGAAGCAGTGGTCGTAGCGGCCGTCGCGGCGCGCGTCCACCCGGGCGGCGGCGGTGAAGTCGAACGGCGTCCCGGCCACCGGCGCCAGCTCCCCGGTGGGGATCTTGCCCTCGTCGACCGGCAGGTAGCGGTCGGCCTCCATCGCCACCACGTGGCGGCGCACGTCGCCGGAGCCCGCCAGGTTGAAGTAGGTGTGGTTGGTCAGGTTGACCACCGTCGGGGCGTCGGTCGTGGCCCGGTACTCCAGCCGCAGCGCGTCGCCGTCCAGCGCGTACCGGACGCGGGCCCGCAGCTCACCGGGATAGCCCTCCTCGCCGTCGGGGCTCACCAGGCTCAGCTCCACCTCCTCCGGACCGGCCGACTCGACCCGCCACACCCGCTTGTCGAAGCCGCGGACGCCGCCGTGCAGGCTGTGCTCGCCGTCGTTGGCCGCGAGCCGGTACTCGGTGCCGTCGAGGGTGAACCTGCCGCGCGCGATGCGGTTGCCGTACCGGCCGACGACCGCGCCGAAGTACCGGCTGCGGCGCAGGTAGTCCTGGAGCGAGGGCAGGCCGAGCACGACGTCGGTGCCGTCCGCCAGCCGCAGCCGCTGGAGCGTCGCGCCGTAGCTCAGCACGGCGGCGCGCAGCCGCCCGTTGTCCAGCACGTGCCGGTGGACCTTCTCGCCTTCGGGGGTGATGCCGAAGGCGACGTCGGGAAGCGTCATGGCAATCCTTTCGGGGGTGCGGTGGACTCGCGGACCACCAGGTGGGTCTCCAGGACGGTGGCGGCGCTCATCGACTTGACGAGCAGGTCGACGGCCATGCGCCCGGCGTCGGCCGTGGGCATGGCGACCGTGGTGAGCTTGGGCCGGTGCAGGCGCCCGGTGATGCTGTCGTCGATGCCGATCACGCTGACGTCGCCGGGCACCCGGACGCCCCGCTCCTCCAGGCCCTCGATGAGGCCGATCGCGACGAGGTCGTTGTAGGCCAGCACGCCGGTCACGCCCGCCGCGGCCACCTGCTCGGCGGCGGCGATGCCGCCCTTCTCGGTGGGCGCGTTCGGGCCGATGACGGTCGTCTCGAGGCCGGGCATGCCGGTGACGGCGCGGCGGATCTCGCCGCTGGTCCACGAGCCGGCCGGGCCGGACACCAGGGCGACGCGCCGGTGGCCGAGCCCGGTGAGGTGCTCCATCGCGGTGCGGGCGCCGTGCGCGACGTCCATGACGACGGTCGGCACCCCGCGCAGCCGCCGGTTGACCAGGACGAACGGGATCGCCTCGGCGAGCTTGCCGAGCGCCTTGTTCGACAGCCGGGGGCTGCACAGCACGATGCCGTCGACCTGCTTGGAGAACGCCAGCACGAGGTCCTGCTCCTCGGCGGGGTCCTCGTCGGTGTCGGCGACGAACAGGTGGTAGTCCTGGCCGCGGGCGGCGGCCTGCGCCGCCTTGATCAGCGGGGGGAAGAACGGGTTCGCCAGGTCGGCCACGATCAGCCCGAGGTTGCCGGTCCGGCCCGTGGTGAGGGAGCGGGCCGCCCGGTTGGGCCGGTAGCCGAGCTCCTCGGCCGCCGCCAGCACCCGGGTCCGGGTCTCGGCGTTCACCATGTGCGGCGCGGAGAACGTCCGCGACACCGTCGACACGTGCACGCCGCAGGCATGGGCGACGTCCCGGATAGTCACTGCCATGTCCGACACCTTAACGCAACCGTTTGCACAATGAGAGTGATCACTCGACCTGTTTTCCCTGGTGGAGCGCCGCCGGCTTGACGGCGACCAGAACTGGCGCGATCGTTACTGCAACTGTTTGCAGCACTCCCCAGGAGGTTCGAGCGGTGAGCAGAGTGCTCGTCACCGGAAGCGCCGGCCGCATGGGCCGCAGCGTCGTCAGCACGCTGGCGGCCGCCGGACACGAGGTGATCGGCGTCGACAGCGCCCCGGAGGGCACGCCCCGGGACGCCGCCGAAACCCTACCGGCCGACCTCACGGATCTGGGCGAGGCCCACTCGGTCCTCGCCCGGTTCCGGCCGGAGGCGGTCGTCCACCTCGCCGCCATCGCCGTGCCGTTCGGCCGGACGGACGCCACGATCTTCCGGGTCAACACCCAGCTCGCCTTCAACGTCTGCGCCGCCTCGGTGGCGCTGGGCGTGCCGAAACTGGTCCTCGCCAGCAGCCCGACGGTGATGGGCTACGGCGCGCCGGGCGGCTGGGTGCCCGCCTACCTGCCGCTGGACGAGGAGCATCCGACCGCACCCTGGAACGTCTACAGCCTGTCGAAACTGGTCGCCGAGCAGACCATGCAGGCGTTCGCCCGCGGCGGCGCCGGCACGAGGATGGCCGCGGTCCGCCCCTGCTTCGTCGTCGCGCCCGAGGAGTGGGAGGGCGCCCCCACCCAGTCGGGGCACACCCTGCGGGAACGGCTGGACCGGCCCGAGATCGGCAGCGTCTCGCTGTTCAACTACCTCGACGCCCGCGACGCCGGCGAGTTCGTCGACGCCCTCCTCGCCCGGCTGCCCGACCTGGAGCGCAACGGCGAGGTGTTCTTCGCCGGCGCCGGCGACGCGCTGGCCCGCGAACCGCTGGCCGAGCTGCTGCCCCGCTTCTTCCCCGAGACCGGGGAGGTGGCCCGCGCGCTCACCGGCACGTCCCCGGCCTTCTCCGCCGCCAAGGCCGAGCGGCTGCTCGGCTGGTCCGCCAAGCGCAGCTGGCGCACCGAGCTCGCCTGAGGAGACCCGCATGATCAAGGATCTGTCGGTCGCGCTCCGCTCGGTGCCGCTGGCCAGGCCCTGGGGGCCGGAGGTGTCCTGCAACCACGTCCTGGTCGTCACGCTCGCACTGGACGACGGCCGGTCGGGCACCGGGATCTCCTGGACCCCGCAGATCGGGGCCCATGCGGTCAAGGCGCTGCTGGAGCACGACGTCCGCGACGCGGTGATCGGGCTCCCTGCGCATCCCGGCGTGGTGTGGGACAGGCTGTCGGCCCATCTCTCCGAGGCGGGGCGGGGCGGGATCGTCCCGATCGCTATGGCCGGCGTCGATCTCGCCCTGTGGGACCTGGAGTGCGGCGAACGCTCGCTCGTGGACGTCCTCGGGCCGCGCCGCGAGAGCGTCCCCGTCTACGGCAGCGGGGTGAACCTGCACTACACACTGGACGAGCTGACCGCGCAGGCCGCGCGCTGGGCCGCCGCCGGATACCCGGCGGTCAAGATCAAGGTCGGCCGGCCGTCGCTCGCCGAGGACGTCGCGCGGGTCGCCGCCGTCCGCGAGGTCATCGGCCCGGACACCGCCCTGATGATCGACGCGAACCAGCGCTGGGACCTGCACCGGGCCCGGACCGCGCTCCGCGCGCTGGAGCGCTTCGACCTGTCCTGGATCGAGGAGCCGCTGCCCGCCGACGACCTCGCCGCCCACGTGGAGCTGCGCCGGAGCATCGGCACGCCGATCGCGGTCGGCGAGAACGTCGCCACCGTGCACGGCTTCCGCGACCTGCTGACCGCCGGCGCCTGCGACGTGGTCCAGCCGAACGTCGTGCGGGTCGGCGGCATCACCCCGTTCCTGCGCATCGCCGGCCTCGCCCAGGTCTTCGACGTGCCGGTCTATCCGCACCTGCTCACCGAGCTGTCGGGGCAGCTGGCGCTCGCCCTGCACCATCCCGCGATGGTCGAGCAGGTGGAGGACGCGTCGCTCGCCGACCTCGGGCTGCTCGCCGACCCGTCCCCGGTGGAGATCGCCGGCGCGGAGCTGCGGGCGACGGGCGCACCGACACGATGGTCGGCGGGGGAGGCGGCATGAAGCCGGTGCGGATCGTCGTCGCCGGGGTCAACGGCTACGGGCGCAACCATCTGGACAACGTCGGACGGCTGGCCGCGCTGGGCCGGGCCGAGCTGGCCGGGGTGTGCGACGTCCGGCCGCCGGCCGGGCTCGGCGTGCCCGTCTCGGCCGACCTTCCCGCGCTGATCCGGGAGACCGGCGCGGAGATCGCGGTCATCGCGACCCCGATCCACACCCATGCCCCGCTGGCCGTGGCCGCGCTCGAGGCCGGGGCGCACGTACTGCTGGAGAAGCCGCCCGCGCCGTCGGTCGAGGAGTTCGCCGCGATCGCCGCCGCCGTGGCCGGGACGGGGCGGGCCTGCCAGGTCGGCTTCCAGTCGCTCGGCTCGGACGCGATCCCGGCCGCCCGCGAAATGCTCGGCGAGCCGATCCGCGGCATCGGCGTGGCCGGGGCGTGGACGCGCCCGTTCGGCTACTACACCCGCTCGGTGTGGGCGGGGCACCGCCGGCTGGACGGCGTCGACGTGATGGACGGCGCCCTCACCAACCCCTTCGCCCATGCGGTGGCGACAGCCCTGGCCGTGGCCGGCGCGGACACGGCCGACTCGATCGCCGGGATCGAGCTGGAGCTGCACCGCGCCAACGCCATCGAGTCCGACGACACCTCCAGCGCCCGGCTCCGGCTCGCCGGCGGGACGGTCATCGCGATCACCGTCTCGCTGTGCTCCGAAAGCCGGCGCACCGAGCCCTACCTGCACCTGCACGGCGAGCGGAGTTCGGCCAGGCTCTTCTACACCCTCGACGAGATCGAGGTCGGCGGGGTCCGGACCGGCTACGGCCGGGCCGACCTGCTCGCCAACCTCATCGCGCACGTGCGGGACGGCGCGGACCTCCTGGTCCCGCTCGCGCGCACCGGCGGCTTCACCCGGCTGCTCGACGCGATCCGGCTCGCCCCCGAACCGCGGCCGATCGACCCGCGGTTCGTCCGGACCGAACCGTCCCGCCTGGTGCTGCCCGGGATCGAGGACCTGGCCGTGCGGGCGGCGCGCGAGCTGAAGACGCTCTCCGAGCTGGGCTTCCCGGAGAGCCTCGGTTCGCGGCCGGAGCCGTGGCCCGAGCCGGTGCTGCGGGTGGACGGGCACGACGTCGCCGCCTACGCCGAGCGCGGCGACCTCCAGGCCACCGATGCGCCGCGACCCCATCTGCATCCCGTCCGGACGCTCGGCGGGACGGTCGTCACCGAGGTCCAGCCGGACGACCACGTCCACCACTTCGGGGTGGGCGTCGCGATCTCGGACGTGGACGGGGCCAACTTCTGGGGCGGCTCGACCTATATGCGGCACGAGGGGCCGAAGATGCTGCCCAACCACGGGAGGCAGCGGCGGCGCACGCTCCGTCCCGTCGACGGCGGCTACGCGGAGAGCCTCGACTGGGTCGGCCCGGACGGCACCGTCCTGGCCGCCGAGGAGCGGACGCTGACCGCCCGTCCCGTGGACGGCGGCTGGGCGCTGGACTTCGCGTTCGCGCTGACCGGACGGACGGGGCGCCCGCTCGTCCTGCAGAGCTCGGCGTGCAAGGGCCGGACCGGCGCGGGCTACGGCGGCTTCTTCTGGCGCGCGCCGAAGGACGCCACCGGGCTGGCCGTCTTCACCGGTGAGGCGTCCGGCGAGGAGGCCGTCCACGGCAGCGTCACCCCCTGGCTGGCGCTGACCTCGGACGCGTGGAGCCTGCTGTTCGTCCAGACCGCCGGGCTCGACCCGTGGTTCGTGCGGGTCGCCGAGTATCCGGGCGTCGGGCCCGCGCTGGCATGGGACGAGCCGCTGACCGTCCCCGGCCGGCTCGAACGCGCGGTCACCGTCGTGGTCGCCGACGGGCGGCTCGCGCCCGGCCGGGCCCGTGACCTCGTCGAAGGGACGGCATGAGGATCTTCATCGCGGGCGACTCGACGGCCGCCGACTACCCGTCCGGACAGGCGCCGCAGGCCGGCTGGGGCCAGGCGCTCGCCGCGTTCCTGGACGCCCCGGTCGTCAACGCGGCCTATCCCGGCGCCAGCGTGCGCAGCTCGATCGAGCGGCTCGGCATGCACGACCGGATCATGTCCGAGATCGGCGCGGACGACGTGCTGCTGATCGGCTTCGGCCACAACGACGGCAGGCACGACCAGGGCAGGTTCGGCGCTCCCTACGACGCCTACACCGCCGGGCTGCGCCGGTACGTCGAGGACGCCCGGTCCCGGGGAGCGCGGCCGGTGCTGGTGACGTCCGTCGAGCGCCGCGTCCACGACGGGTCGTCCACGCACGGCGAGTACCCGGCGGCGATGAGGGCGCTCGCCGCCGCCGCGCGGGTCCCGCTGATCGACCTGCAGGCCGCCAGTGCGCGGCGCTGGCGCGAGCTCGGCGCCGCCGCCACGAAGGACCTGTTCCTGTGGCTCGGCCCGCACCCCAACTATCCGCGCGGCAGCGCCGACGACACCCACTTCACCGCGGCGGGCGCCATCGAGGTCGCCCGGCTGCTGCTGGAGGAGGCCGGGCCGCCGCTGCCGCCCGCCGCCCGCACCCCCGCCGACCTGACCTGGAGGACACCCATGCCCGTCTGGAGCATCGACGCCCGCTCCGGCGAGCGCCGCAAGGAGCACGGCACGGCCACGCCGCAGGAGGTCGGCGCGGTCTGCCGCCGTGCCGCCGACCTGCTGCCCGTCCTCGACGAGGCCGGACCGCGGGGCCGCGCCGCGCTGCTGGAGGCGATGGCCGAGGCGCTCGACGCCCGCGCGGCCGGCCTGGTCGCGGCGGCCGACGCCGAGACCGCCCTCGGCGAGGCGCGGCTGACCGGCGAGGTGGCCCGGACCAGCGGGCAGCTCCGCCTGTTCGCCGAGGTGCTGCGCGAAGGGTCGTTCCTGGACGTCCGCCTCGACTCCGCCGATCCCGCCGCCACTCCGCCCACGCCCGACCTGCGCCGGATGAACGTCCCGCTGGGCGTCGTCGGGGTGTTCTCCGCGTCGAACTTCCCGTTCGCGTTCAGCGTCGGCGGCGGCGACACCGCCTCCGCCCTCGCGGCGGGCTGCACCGTGGTCGTCAAGGCCCACGAGCTGCACCCGGAGACCTCCGCCCTGACGCTCGACGCATTGCGCGCGGGCGCCGTCGCGGCGGGCTTCCCCGAGGACGTGGTGCAACTCGTGCACGGGCGCGAGGCGGGCACCGCCCTCGTCCAGGACGGCAGGGTGAAGGCCATCGGCTTCACCGGCTCGGTGCGGGGCGGCCGGTTCCTGCACGACCTGGCGATGGCCCGTCCCGAGCCGATCCCGTTCTACGGCGAGCTGGGCAGCCTCAACCCGCTCGTCGTGACGCCGAGCGCGGCGAAGGCCCGCCTGAAGGAGATCGCGGACGGCGTCGCGGCGGCCGCGACGCTCGGCGCCGGGCAGTTCTGCGTCAAGCCCGGCCTCGTCCTGGCCCCCGCCGGGTCCGGCCTCGCCGAGGCGATGGCCGGGCACTTCACGGCCCTCGACCCGCAGACGCTGCTCGGCGACTCGATCCGCTCCGCCTTCACCGAGGGCGCGGCCGAACGCTCGTCCATCCCGGGCCTGCGCACCGTCGCGACCGGACGAACAGGCGCGGACCGCCAGGTCGCCGCCCGCCTCATGGCAGGCCCCGTCTCCCTCCTCGGCTCGTCCGAACTCCTCCTGGAGGAATGCTTCGGGCCGATGACCGTCGTCCTGGAGTACGCCGGCGAAGAGGACCTGGCCGAGGCCCTCGCCGCCGCCCCCGGCAGCCTCACGGTCACCCTGCACAGCGAGCCCCACGAGACCGACCTGGCCGGACGGCTGGCCGCCTTGGCCCGCGACCGCGCGGGCCGTCTCGTCTTCGACGCCTACCCCACGGGCGTCACCGTCGGCTGGGCGCAGCAGCACGGCGGCCCCTACCCGGCCACGACCACCCCCGCCACGACCTCGGTCGGCACGGCCGCCATCGACCGCTTCCTCCGCCCCGTCGCCTACCAGAACTGCCCGCCGCCGCTCCTCCCGCCGGCCCTCCGCGACGACAACCCCTGGCACCTCCCTCGCCGCCACGACGGCACCCTGGTCCTTCCCGGCGCCACCCGCTGAGCGCGCGCGTTACTCGGCCATCTCGGCGGCCTGCCGGCGCAGTGCGTCCACGACCGCCCGCACTGGAGCCGCGACGGGCCCCGGCATCCGCACCAGGCTGACCCGCCGCACCTCCTCGGCTACGCCCTCGACGTGCACGAACCGCACGCCGGGAGGTGCGGCGGGCAGCAGCACCGGCGGTGCCGTCGTGATGCCCGCACCCGCCGCGACCAGCTGGAACTTCGTCAGCCAGTCGCGCGCGACGTGGCCGACCCTGGGCCGCCCCGGCAGGCCCGGCCACACCCCGAGCAGCGGCTCGCCCGCGCCGGCCGGCGAGGCGATCCACGCCTCCCCGGCGAGTTCCTCGGCGCCGACGCGGTCGCGTCCCGCGAACCGGCCCGCGGCCGGCACCGCCACGGCCAGCCGCGTCTCCAGCAGCGGCTCGACGTGCAGCGGCGGATCGTCGGTGTCGGGCGACCGGTGCGGGGGGCGCGAGGACAGCAGCGCGAGGTCGACGGCGCCGGCGCGCAGCGCCCGCACCAGCGAGGGGGTCGTCCCCTCCCGGGTCGTCACCTGGGGCCGGGGTTCCTCCCGGCGCAGCGCCGCCAGGGCCTGGGCCACCAGGGGCGCTCCCGCGCTCGGGAAGAACCCGAGCCGCACGCGGCCGCCGGCGTCCGGCGTCCCGCGCAGGTCGCGGCCGGCCGCCTCCAGGGCGTCCAGGGCGACCACCGCGTGCCGCAGCAGGGTGCTGCCCGGGCCGGTCAGCCGCACGCCCCCGGGGTGTCGGTCGAAGAGCCGGGTGCCGGACGCCTGCTCCAGGGCGGCCACTTGGCGCGAGACGGCCGACTGCGTGTACCCGAGCGCCTCCGCCGCGGCCGTGAACGTGCCCCGCTCCGCCACCTCGCGGAGCACCCGCAGCCCGGCCACCGTGAAGTCCATGAGCAAACAGCATATCCAGCATGCCGAACATTCGTTGGCGGAATGCCTCCGGGGGCTCCTAGCGTGAAGGCACGCCCGCACGGCACACCGCCCTGGCGGACCCGACGAACACGCCGCCACGCCGCGGCACGCCCCACGAAGGAACGACCCATGCCACTGATCAACATCTACCTGCGCCGGGGGACCGCCCCCGAATACCGCCGCGACGTCTCCGAGGCGATCCACGCCGCCATGGTCGACGTCCTGAAGATCCCCCGGGACGACCAGTTCCACGTCTTCCACGAGGTCGCGCCCGAGGACCTCGTCGTCCAGCCGGTCGTGTTCGGCCTGCCGCGCGGCGAGCGCACCATGTTCATCTCGCTGTCGTTCAACCAGCGCCCCGCCGGGCAGAAGGCCGAACTGTTCCGGACGATCGTCGCCAACCTCCAGCGGACCGCCGGAGTCCCCGAAGAGGACGTCATGCTCGTCGCCTTCGAGACCGCGAGCGAGAACTGGTGGGCCGCCGGCCGCGTCGTCATTCCCGCGACCGGCTACGACGAACGCATGACCAGCATCGGCTAGAACCCCGCTCGCTCGCGTTAATGCTGCGCAAGCCCGATTATCAATCAGTTCTCAGATTGACTGCCGGTTACCTTCAGGCACGGCCGCCACGGTCGTCCCATGAGCAACACCAAGGCGGCCGTCCTGGGCCCTGACGCGGTGGGCGGGCGTGCGTTCGGCGGCTACCTCCGGCGCGAGCCGAGGGCCGGGGAACGATGAGGCGGGCCGACGGCCGGGCGCGGCGGTACACCGTCACGCTCCTCGGCCTGGCGCTGCTGCTCGCGCTGCTCATCGGGGTGGCGGCGTGGCAACTCGGCGGGCCGGTCGCGGTGAAGGCCGGGCCCGCGCCGTTGGCCGCGCCCAGCGACGCCGCCAACGTCGGGCTGGGGATGAGCCCCACAGCGAGCGCGTCCCCGACGGCGAGCGCGTCCCCGACGCCGCGGCAGGTCGATCGCCGCAAGCTGGCCAAGGCCATCGAGAAGGCCGTCAAGGGCAACGCGCGGGTGTCGGTGTCGGTCAGCGACCTGACGGACGGCACCTCCTACACCTACGGGGCTTCGCGGCGGTTCGTGACGGCGAGCATCGTCAAGGTGGACATCCTCGCGGCCCTGCTGCTGCAGGCCCAGCAGCAGGGGCGGGTGCTCACGGCGTCCGAGAAGAGCCTGGCCACCCGCATGATCGAGAACAGTGACAACGCCGCCGCGAACGCGCTGTGGTACGCCATCGGCACCGAGGCCGGGCTGACGAAGGCCAACCGGCGCCTCGGCCTGCAGGAGACGACGGCGACCAGCGTCAGCTGGGGGCTGACCAGCACCAGTGCCCGCGACCAGGTCCGCCTGCTGAACGCACTCGTCTCCGGCGACGGGCCGCTGAGCGGGCGCAGCCGCCGGTACGTCCTCAGCCTGATGAGCCGGGTGGACACCACGCAGGACTGGGGCGTCAGCGCGGGGGCCGCCGCCGGGGACGCCGTCGCGCTGAAGAACGGATGGCTGCCCCGCTCCGCCGACGGCGGGCTATGGGTCATCAACAGCATCGGCCGGATCAAGGGCGACCACGAGTACTCGATCGCGGTCCTTTCCGACCGGAACCCGTCCATGGACTCGGGCGTCGCCCTGGTCGAGACGGTGACCGAGACCGTACTGAACGAACTGTCCTGAGCGATGCCCCCCAACCGTCACCGAGCACCGGCTCCAAGCAGACGGTCGAGATCGGCGCCCAGAGGCGACGGCCCGGTCGCCCGGCGGCCATGGTCTTGGCGGACCAGGACGACGGGGTAGGGGTGCGCGGCGGTCGGCTTGCAGGACCAGTCGTTGGCGGTGATCAGGCCGGCCCCGCCTCGTCCACCTCCCGCGGCACCTGCAGGACGCCCTCCACCAGCTGCTGGACCAGGGTCAGCGCCTTCGGGAAGTGCTCGGTGTGCCCGGCCATGACGTCGGAGTAGATGATCGCGTCCTCCAGCCGGACCACTGCGAAGCCCAGGGTCTGCAGGTCGACCAGCGGCGTGAGCCCGGCGTCGGCGACGTCCCGCGCCAGCAGCGCCACGTGCGCGGCGATCAGCCGCGGCTGCACCAGGCCGTCCGGATCGGTCAGCACGCGCATCGCCACCGGCTGCTCGTTCTCCAGCAGCCACGCGAAGCCCGGCTCGGTCACCACCGCGGTCCCGTAGTACTCCAGGATCCGCAGGCACCGCAGCCAGCCCTTCTCGTCGCGGACCGCCGACCCGTACTGCTCCTCCCAGCGGTCGTCCGCGCGGCGGAGGGTCCTGTCGGCCAGCCACCACAGCGCCTCGCCCATCAGCTTCTCGCGGTTGCCCACCCGCCGGAAGAGCGTCGTCCGCGACATCCCGAACCGGGCCGCGATCTCGCTGGTGTCCAGCCGGACCCGCTCCCGGATCAGACCGGCGGCGTACTGGACGATCTCATCGGCAGGCGCATGCACACTCGCACCCTAAGGCGTCGGGCACCCCATGAGCTGCGGCGAGCGGGCCGGCCGCGGCGCGGCGGCGCCGGTCAGGCGGGGGTGCCGGACGTCGTCGTCGGGAGCAGCGCCCCGGCCTCGACCTTCAACTGCTGGCCGGTGATGTAGCGGGAGGCGTCGGAGGCCAGGAACAGGACGGCCTCGGAGACGTCCTTCGGGTCGATCGTGGTGACCGGCAGCTTGTGCGCCGAGCGGAACAGCGGCTCGGCGTCCTCGCGGGCCGGGTGCTCCATGTCGGGGCGGAACAGCCGGTACATCATGTCGTTCTGGAGCATGTCGGTGTCGATGTTGCCGGGGTGCACGGCGTTGACGCGGATGTTGCCCGGCGCGAGCTGGAGGGCCAGGTCGTGGACGAACCGGGCCACCGCGCGTTTGGCGTGCGCGTAGCCGGCGCCGCCGGGGCCGGCCGCCGAACCGTCCACCGAGCCCTGCAGCATCGCGGCCATCGAGCCGATGCAGACGATCGACGCACCGGCCGTCAGGTACGGGTAGGCGGCCTCCACGGTGTTGATGACGCCGACCAGGTCCACCGCCACGGCGTCGAACCAGCGGGTCGCCTCGGCGGCGGCGCCGAGCGGGCTGATGCCGGCGTTGGCGACGACCACGTCCGGGCGGCCCAGTTCGGCGACGCCGTCGGCGAGCGCCGCGCCGAGCTGCGAGCGTTCGCGCACGTCGGCGACCCGGGTGACGATGCGGCGGCCCCGCTCCTCGACCAGCCGCGCGGTCTCGGCGAGGTCGGCGCCGGTGGCCAGCGGGTAGGGCACCGACTCGATCTGCGTGCAGATGTCCACCGCGATGACGTCCGCGCCTTCGGCCGCCAGCCGCACCGCGTGGCTGCGTCCCTGGCCCCGGGCCGCGCCCGTGACGAACGCGACCTTGCCTTCCATGCTCCCGGCCATGCCGTGCTCCTGTTCCCGGCGACGGCGCACGCACCCCGGGACACGCGCGCTGGGGACCGCATGTGCCGCGACCGACCGATGTGTTCGGCAAACCTACCGTATTGGTCGGTCGACGGTAATATGCCGAGGTGACGAACCGCGGGACCAGGCAGCAGGCCGACGACGGCATCCTCGACAAGGCGGCGGCCCTGTTCGCGCGCCACGGCTACACGCAGACCTCCGTGCAGGCCGTCGCGGACTCGGTCGGGCTCTCCAAGGCGGGGCTGCTGCACCACTTCCCGAGCAAGGAGGCGCTGCGGACGGCCGTCGTGGCGCGCATCCAGTCGCTGGAGCAGGAGGTCCTCGACCAGGTCGCCGAGATCCCGCTCGGCCCGGCGCGCGACCGCGTCGTGCTGGAGACCCTCTACGACCAGGCCATCGCGCGGCCCGGCCTGGTGGCTCTGGCCATCGGCTACTTCGCCTCCCTCGACGCCGCCGCCTCGGAGGCCGACAGGGAGCTCCTCAACAGCCGCGTCCTGGCGGCCTTCGGTGACACCTCGTCCACCGAACGCGTCCTGCGCATCACCGGCGCGGTCGGAGCGCTCTCGCTGCTGGTCCTCACCGTCCACCAGGCCGGCAAGAACAGCGCCTGGCGCGGCCACGTCATCGCCACGAGCATGGGAGCGCTGGGCCACTGACGGCGTGGCTCCTCAGGCCTGCGCGGCCCGGAGGCGGGCCGCGAGCGCGCCTGCTCCTCTCGCGGCGAGGGCCACGCTGGTCAGGGTGGGGTTGCAGGCGTTGGCGGTCGGGATCAGGCCGTTGCCGGCGAGGACCAGGCCGTCCATGCCCCAGGGACGGGAGTAGGAGTCGCAGACGCTGGTGCCGTCGTCGGCGGGACCCATCCGGAACGTGCCCATGTAATGCAGCGAGCTTCCCGCCGGCATCACGCGGGGCATTCCCGGCAGGAAGTCGCCGAAGAGCGCTGCGACCCTGGTCAGGATGGACCGCCGGCCGGCCGGATGCCGGAGGCCCAGAGCAGTTGCGGGGTGTGGCTGTGGCCGGCTCTACCGCGCTCGCCCGGGAGGGCGGATGCTCGCCGAGACCAGGCAGAAATCGTCCGGGCCAAGGAACACGTTCTCGACACCCTCCGGGACGCCATCCATTGCCGGGCGCTTCCGCTGGCGACACAGAACCTGGCCTGCTCCTCAGTGACCTGCGGCTGTCACCGCTGGGCCTTCAACTCACCGGCAGCCTCCGTTCAGCAGCTCGCGCAGCCACGCATGCGCGACGTCGCTGCGGTTCATCGGATGCCACCAGAACGCCTCGGCGAGCGGCACCGCCTCGAAGGGGCATTCGAGGACGCGCACGCCACTGGCGTCCGCGATCCTTCGGGCCAGCTGCTCCCGCAGAAGGGCGATCCGGTCGCTGCCGGCGATGAGGAACGGCATCCGCTGTCAGACGGCGCCGAGTGGGTGCGCGCCGATGACGGAAAGCAGCTGCAGCTTCTCGTGGCTCTCGCTGCCCGGGACCGCGGTGAAGACGAGCAGGTGGTGCGACTGGTGCGGGTCCAGCAGCGTCTGGCAGTTCAGCTCCAACGCGCCGACCTCGGGGTGGACGAAGCGCTTGACCTCGTTGGGGCGGATGCCGACCTCGTGGTCGTTCCACACGTCCCGGAACTCCTCGCTCCGGGCGAGGAGCAGGTCCGCGTAGTGCGCCGCCCGGGAGCCCGGGCCCCGCAGCGTGGCGATCTCGCGCAGGCCGGAGGCGAACATCCGGGAGAGGAAGCGGTGGTCTTCGGGCGCGTACAGCCGCCGGCTGCCGGGGTCGGTGAACCAGCGGTAGCCGAGGCTGCGCGCGGGGCCGGTGTACCGGGTCGTGTCGCCGGTCAGCGAAACGCCGAGCGCGGTCTGCCGCAGGGTCTCGCCGAGCTCGGTGACGATTTCGGCGGGAGTGTCGTGCAGGCGGTCGAAGATGCGCAGCAGGCCGGGGCCGACGTGCTCGCTGTCGGCGCCCCGGGCGGGCGGGTTGTGGCCGGCGAGACGGAACAGATGGTCGCGTTCGTCGAGGGAGAGGTGCAGGCCCTGCGCGATCGAGGCGATCATCTGTTCGGACGGCTGGGGACCCCGCTCCCGCTCCAGCCGCGCGTAGTAGTCGGTCGACATGTGGCAGAGGGAGGCCACCTCCTCGCGCCGCAACCCGTTGGTCCTGCGGCGCTGCCCGCGCGGAAGGCCGACGTCCTCGGGCTGCAGCGCCTCCCGGCGGCGCCGCAGGAACTCCGCCAGTCCCGTCCGATCGATCACCATGCTCGTCCTCCCGAGGTGCTGCTTCCTTTCTAGCGGCCGCAGGTCAAGGCAGCCACGGATCGTCGATCCCCCTCTTCTCGAGCCTCGTCCCCGTCATCAGCGGATCGAGAGTCCCTGGATGGCGGCGGCCGCCTCCGTGACCGTGGAGAGGGCGACAAGACCTCTGGGAGTGAAACCGTGCCACGAAAGCAGATCGACATCATCGTCCCCGACCTGTCCGGCAAACGCGCCGTCGTCACCGGGGCGAGCGACGGCATCGGACTCGGCATCGCCGCCAGGCTCGCCGCCGCCGGCGCCGAGGTCATCATGCCCGTCCGGAACCCGCGCAAGGGCGAGGCCGCGATCGCCGCGATCCGTCGGCAGACCTCTGATGCGGCGGTGTCGCTCCGCGAACTCGAGCTCTCCTCGCTCGCCTCCATCGCCGCGTTGGGCAAGACCCTGCTGGACGAGGACCGTCCCATCCACATCCTCGTCAACAACGCCGGCGTCATGACCCCGCCCACCCGGCAGACGACCGCCGACGGGTTCGAACTGCAGTTCGGCACCAACCACCTCGGGCACTTCGCCCTCGCCGGGACCCTGCTGCCGCTGCTGCGCGCCGGCCGCGCACGGGTGACCTCGCAGGTCAGCGTCGCGACGAACCGGGGCGCCGTCAACTGGGACGACCTGAACTGGGAACGCTCCTACAACGGTATGCGCGCCTACCGGCAGTCCAAGATCGCGCTCGGGCTCTTCGGCCTCGAACTCGACCGGCGCAGCCGGGCGGGCGGCTGGGGCATCACGAGCAATCTCTCCCACCCGGGGATCGCCCCGACCAACCTGCTCGCCGCCCGCCCCGAGCTCGGCCGCGACAAGGAGGCCGCGGGCCGCAGGATCATCCGCATCCTGTCCGAACGGGGCGTCCTCCTCGGAACCACCGAGACCGCGAAACTCCCGGCCCTCTACGCCGCCACGTCCCCCCACGCCGAACGTGCCGGCTTCTACGGCCCCCGCGGCCCCGGCCACCTGGGCGGCCCTCCCGCAGAACAAAAGCTGTACGGCCCCCTGCGCAACGACGAGGAAGCCCAACGCGTATGGCAGACCTCCGAAGAACTGACCCAAGTGACGATTCCCAACCCCTGAGAACAGCAGCAAACGCGGCCTCGGCGCGGCATCGCTAAGTGTGCGTGCTGCGGTAGCGGCCGGGGGTGGTGCCGTACTGGCGCTTGAACGCCGCGGCGAACGCGACGTCGGACGAGTAGCCGACCTGCCGGGCCACCGTGAGCAGCGAGGTGTCGCTCTCGCGCAGCAGCCGTGCGGCGATCGTCATGCGCCACCAGGTCAGGTAGGTCAGCGGGGGCTGCCCCACCAGCGTGGTGAACCGGACGGCGAAGGCCGCGCGGGACAGTCCCGCCCGCCTGCCGAGCTCGGCCACCGTCCATGGCCGGTCGGGGGAATCGTGGATGGCGGTGAGGGCGGTCGCGATCGCCGGGTCGGTCAGCGCGGCCGTCCAGCCGGTGGCCGCCGGGTCCTCGGCGCGCTCCTCGAACCAGGCCCGCAGGATGTACAGCAGCAGCGTGTCGAGCAGCGCCGGCACGATGGCGCCCGCACCGGGGCGAGGCCGTCCCATCTCGGCGCCGAGCAGGTCGACGGCGGTGCGCAGGGCGGCATGGTGCCCGATCCGAGCGGGCAGATGGGCGACGGGCGGGACCTCCGACAGCAGCGGGTGCGCCCTGCTGCCGTCCAGCAGATAGGCCCCGCACAGGACGACCGTGACGACGCCGTCGCCGTCCACTGGGGCCTCAGGGTTCCGCACATCGAACTCGCGCAGCGGACTGGTGGGGCTATCGGCCAGCCCATGCGTGCCGGCGCCGCGCAGGAACGCCACGTCGCCGGCGCCGAGTTGGAAGGGCGGCGCGTCGTCCGGCGGAATCAGCCAGCACGATCCCTGCAGGACGACGTGGAACGCGCAGCCGTCGCCGCCGGCGAAGCGCATGCCCCACGGGGCGCGCAGCCGGTGCCGGTTGGCGTGCGGCCTGCCGGTGTGCATGGCGGTGATCGCGTCACTGAGGACGTCCATGGCGCCAGTCTAAAAGCCAAGACGATCGATAGGTTATGGAAGACGATTACTTATTGAACGTATCGGTCGCGGCTTCCTAATGTGTAAGTCTCCGCCCGCTGCGACACGGGCGCCGAATAAGGGAGCCGCGATGACCAGGGCCGTGCTTTTCGACGAACTCGGTGGGCCGGAGGTGCTCCAATTGAAGGAGACGGACCTCGGCGACCCGGGAAAGGGTGAGGTCCGCGTTCGGGTCGACGCGATCGGCCTGAACCGGGCTGAGGCGCTCTTCCGGTCCGGCGCCTACATCTACCCGCCCGACCTTCCCGGATCCGGGCTCGGATACGAGGCCGCCGGCGTCGTGGAGGCCGTCGGTGAAGGCGTCCAGGACTTCGCACCCGGCGACGCGGTCAGCACGGTGCCCCGTTTCCTGATGACCGAGTACGGCACCTACGGTGAGTCGGCGATCCTTCCCGCGCACGCCCTGGTGCTCCGCCCCGACGGCGTCGACGCGGTGACCGGCGCCGCCACCTGGATGTCCTACACCACCGCCTACGGCCTCCTGGTGGAGTTCGGCGGCGCCCGGCCCGGCGACACCGTGCTCATCAACGCGGCGTCCAGCAGTACCGGGCTGGCGGCCATCCAGGTCGCCAACCACATCGGCGCCGTTCCCATCGCCACCACCCGCACCAGCGCCAAGAAGCAGCGCCTCCAGGACGCCGGCGCCGCCCACGTCATCGCCACCGAAGAGGAGGACCTCGTCCAAGAGGTCCACGCTGTGACCGACGGTCAGGGAGTGCGATTGGCCGTCGACGCCATCATGGGGCCGGCGGTCAACACCCTTGTCCAGGCCGTCGCACCGGACGGCAACCTGCTGTTCTACGGCTGGCTCGATCCCACTCCCGCGCCCATGCCCCTCGCACCCGATTTCCTGGGCCGCAACATCCGGACCTACGCGTTCACCGAACTCAACCTCGACAACTCCCGGCTGCATCGCGCGAAACACTTCATCGGTGCTGGGCTGCGTGCCGGCTCTCTCGCCCCCGTGATCGACCGCACCTTCGCCCTGAACGACGTCGTCGCGGCCCACCGCCACCTGGAGTCCAACGCCCAGTTCGGCAAGATCGTCCTAACGGTCGAGCACTAAATGGGCTGAACGGCTCTGCCGGGCTGCAACGAATGCCGGCGCCGCGGGTGAATCGGGCCTGCAGTCAGGCCTTGCGAGCAATGCGTTCGGGGGGCATGCCGGGGCCGAACGTGGCCTGGATCTCGGCCGGGTCTTCTACGCGACCGCAGTGCTCGCAAACGGTGTGCTGGGTGATTCCGGCGCCGCATACCGAGTGCGTGTAGAGGATCGGCGGTTCACTGTCGGTGGCCCACTCGTCGCCCCATTCGGTGAGCGCGACCAGCGCGGGCGCGAGTGCCCTGCCCTTGTCGGTCAGCAGGTACTCGTACAACTCGGGCTGCTCGGAATACCTGTGGCGCCGCATGATCCCCGCCTCGACGAACCCGTCGAGGCGGGCGGTGAGGATGTTGGTCGCGACGCCCAGGCTGCGCTGGAAGTCGCTGTAGCGGGTCGCGCCGCCGAACAGGGCGTCGCGGACGATCAGAAGGCTCCAGCGCTCGCCGATCACCTCCAGTGCGCGCGCGATCGAGCACACCTGCGAGTCATAGGTCTTCCCCAGCATGCGGCCCAGTCTACCGACTGGGGACTTGCGTCATGAAAGTGCCTACTCTAGGGTTACTTGCGTGATGCAAGTCCCTTCGAGAACGGAGACGCCCCGGCGACCATCAACTTTCACGTCGACGACTTCGACGCCGCCGAGGCCCGGTCGCGGGCGGCGGAGTAGATCGCTCCCATGGCTGATCGGCTCTTGGGGCGCTTCGGTACGTTCGCCGATCCCGATGGGAAATACCTGCAGATCATCCGGATCCCGCACGACGCATAAAACGGCGTCGCACGGAACTCCCGCCCGGTCGGCGTTCATTCATTCCGGCGCCTCAACGGACCTCTGCCTGCACAAGCCAATCTGAGGAGACGGACATGCGCATTGAAGGATCGGTGGCGCTGGTGACCGGCGCTAACCGGGGCATCGGCCGCGCGATCACCGAAGCGCTGCTGGAGCGCGGTTCCACCAAGGTCTATGCCGCGGCGCGCGACCCGAAGACGCTCGAGACGCTGCGCGAGCGCCACGGCTCCCGCCTGGTCCCGGTGCGGTTGGACGTCACGGACGCCGAGCAGGTCGCCGAGGCGGCACACCTGGCCGCGGACGTCGATCTGCTCGTCAACAACGCGGGCGTGTTCGAGCCGACGGATCTGACCGACGAGGCGATCGTGGATGTGGCCCGGCGCGAGATGGAGGTCAACTACTTCGGGGTCCTGCGGATGGTGCGGAGCTTCGCGGACACGCTGGCGCGGGGCGGCGGCGCCATCGTCAACGTGGTCTCGGCGGCCGGGCTCAGCAACGTGCCGATCCAGCCGACGTACAGCGCCTCCAAGGCCGCGCAGCATTCGCTGACCCAGGCCGCCCGCGCGCTGCTGGCGGCTCGGGCGGTGGCGGTGCACGGCGTCTACTCCGGGCCGGTCGACACCGACATGACCAAGGACCTCCCGACTCAGTTCGAGAAGGCCTCGGCCGGGGACGTCGCGAAGGCGATCCTCGACGGCGTCGAATCGGGCGAGGAGGACATCTTCCCGGACCCGTTCGCCGCGGCCTTCGGTGCGCAGTTCCACTCTTCGCCGAAGAACGTGGAACGGCAGATGGCGGCGATGGTCGCGATCCCAGCGTAAAGCGGTGCGCGGCGGCTTCGTACGACACGGCCATGTCGTACGGAGCCGGCCGCGCGCCGAACGCGTGTGCCCCTGAATGGCAGCCTGAAGTGTCGGCTGCCCCCTACCCGCGCGAGCGGCCAGCTCGCCGCTGAGGCCGCCCTCTGGGACCCCGCGGCCGGCCGCTTCCGGCGGCTTCACCGTGGGCGCCCTCATCGGCGGCACCCTGGTCGGCCTGCTGGCCGCCGTCTACGCGGTCATCGAGAGGAACATGATCGCGGGAGTCACCGGCGTCGTGCTGGCTGATCGAGCCGCGCGCGCCGGCTCCGCTCGCCCCGTCCGCATCCTCAGGCGGCATCCATCTGGCCCTGACCGTGAACGCGGGCTTCGCCCTCGCCGGCGCCGCGCTCGTCGGGTTCGGCCTGCGCAAACGCGGCGAGCGTCGCACCGGGCGAACCACGAAACGGAGGTCCAGCAGAGACGCTCGCACTGATCGTTGAAACGGTCCCCCGTCGATCACGCCGGACGTGGAAGGCCGCTGGCGCGTCCGGCGGCTCATTGTCGGCTCGGCGGTTCCGAAAGGGATCGGCACACGGCGGCATGATGCGGCACAATGATCGGGCCGGATGCGAACTGAATGACACAGGCTGGCACCGAATGCACCGCTCCCATACAACTTTTAATCTGCAAGGTGTCGAACCGCCGAGATTCGTGCTTTCCCCACGGCGCCGTCGCCGGTGGACGCGGAAACCGGCGCTGTGCAGCAGAAAGACTCCCTCGACACAGGATGGCGAGCACCCGCACTCCATCGCCGTATCCCAGCGCGTTCCTGGCCGCGAAAGCCCGCGGCCGCGATGCGGCCGGCCGGGGTGCCGGCCGAACGGGAGACGAGCGTGCCGACCGACAGGGGGCGACCGAATGAGCGGGCCGACCGAGATTTCGGTGCTCGTCGTGGACGACGACTTCCGCGTGGCGGAGGTGCACTCGCAGCTCGTCCGGGCCGTGCCCGGGTTCCGGGTGGCCGGGCGGGCCGGGTCCGCCGCCGAGGCCCGCGCCATGGCGGCCGAGCTGCGACCCGACCTGGTGCTGCTGGACGTCTACCTGCCGGACGAGTCGGGGCTGAACCTGCTGGGCCAGCTGGAGGCCGATGTCATCATGGCCACCGCGGCGGCCGACGCCGAGTCGGTGCGCACCGCGCTGTCGGGCGGCGTCTACCACTACCTGATCAAGCCGTTCACCGGAGCCCACCTGGCCGAGCGGCTCACCGCATACCTGCGGTTCCGCAAGCAGATCGGTGTCACCGGGCACTTGAGGCAGGCCGACATCGACGAGGCGCTGTGCACGCTGTACGGCGGGCCGGGGTCCCCGCGACCCGCGGGGAAGGGCCACGCGCAGATCACCGGCCAGCTGGTGATGGAGGCGCTGGAACGCTCGGGGGGCCCGCGGTCGGCCGCCGAGATCGGCACGGAGATCGGGATCTCGCGCACCACCGCCCAGCGCTACCTGGCATCCCTCGCGCAGGCGGGGAAGGTGCGGGTCACCCTCCGCTATGGGAGCACGGGACGGCCCGAGCACCAGTACGCCTGGCGGCCCGATCAAGCCTGACCCGGAGGCCGCACGTCCGGCCGGACACGTCCCGTTCCCCGGCCTCCGGGTTCAGCGCGCGTGGGCGGGAGCGCGGCGGGCGGGCGGCCGCAGCGATCGGAAGCCGGTCCTGATCCGGAGCCAGGCGTCCGCGGCCGCCTGGGACCCCGACCGTTCGGCCAGGGCGGCGAGGTGGCAGTCGATCGCGTCCACCGCCCACGCCGAGTGGCCGGTCGCCACGTTGTCGATGGTGTTGTGGACGTCGGCGTACCGGCTGCTGAACCCGTGGGTGCGCAGCGCGGTCCGGTCGCGCCGGTAGGTCCCGCCGACCCCTGACAGCTCCATCGCCAGGTTCAGTCCGAGCGTCTCGGGCAGGAAGGTGCGGGGGAACCGGCTGAGCGCCAGCCAGTAGACGGGGAGCTCGAACGACTCGTCGCGGAAGCCCGGCCATTCGGCGAACTCGCGCGACGCGGTCGGCGGCAGGTCCAGGCCCATTTCGCGCATGAGGTCGCGGTAGATGAGCGGGTGGTTGAGCGGCTGTTCGCCGTTGCCCAGCTCGTCCCAGTACGTGGCGAACAGGACGCGGCCCAGGTCGCGGACCGCGTGCCGGTGGTCGGTGAAGCCGCCGAGCCAGCCGCCGTCGATCAGGTTGAGTGGTGCGAGCTGGACGAAGGTGTCGATCACCCTCTCGCGGGGCGGGACGGCCAGGCTCCCGCCCGCCCGGAACTGCTCGTCGTGCCGGTCGTGCTGGTCGCGCAGCCAGCGGCGCAGCGTGCCGGGCTCCCATTGCCGGGGCGGGCTCTTCATCCGTCCGATGCCCGCCCGCGAACGTTCCAGCCATCCCCGTGTGTAGTCGAGCGCGTAGCCGCGGACGGCAGGCGAATCGTCGCGCTGGAGCAGCCTTCGGTACGCCTCGCGTACCGTCGCGGGGGCGGCTTCGGGAGCGGCCTCGGGCGCCCGCGCGAGCTCCGGCGCGCTGGAGACGACGGGCCGCGCGGCGGGTGCCGGGGCGGCGGCGTCCGGTGTCGCCGTTTCGCCGAGGGAGGCGATCCAGCGTCTGATGACGGCCAGGTCTTCGGGGGAGAAGACCCGGAACATCGGACCGCCTGGGCCGATCAGATCGCGCAGCAGCGGGCTGGCATCCGGACGGCCCGGCCGGACGAGCCTGCTGCGTGCCAGCACGCCGAGCATCTGATCGGCGCCGGTGCCGAACCACTCGGCGAGCGTCCTGCCTTCCAACCGGTAGTCGTGGTGGTACGCACGCGCTTCGCGTGCGCGGTGCCGCAACAGTTCCGCCATTTCGAACGCGGGATCGAGCGCCCGGCCGCTCAGGTCGTACAGCTCGTCGCTCCACGCTCGCAGTTCGTCGAGCGTCCAGCGGACGGCCCGCCATGGCCGGTCGTCGCCGGGGTTGTCCCGCAGGTACGTCCGGACCGCCGCCAGCGACCGGTCGGCCGACGCGGCGAGGTCCAGCGCCGTCCACGTCCGCGCCGTGGCGGCGTGCTGGTCCAGGCCGTCCCGGACGGCGTGCAGCGGCGGCGGCACGCCGACCCAGCGCAGGCAGAGGTCGGCTCCGAGGAGTTCGGGAGCGAAGACGGCGGGGTAGCGGCTCGCCGCCAGCAGGAGTGCGGCGAGGCGAAAGCTGCGGTCGGCGATCTGCCGGTCGTCGGCGAGCCGGTCCTCGGGCACGATCCGTCCGGCGAGGCCGGCGTCGTCCATCAGCCGCCGGAAGTGCGCCGCACGGTCCGCGCCCGGCCGTCCGACGCCGATGTCCTCGGCGTACAGCGCGAGGACGTGCATGCTCAGCTGCCGGTCGGCGTTGCCGGCGCCGACCAGCCATTGCAGCCATGCCCCGGCCTTCAGCGCGAGCGGGGCGCAGTTCAGCACGATCCGGCGGATCGCGGGCAGGCCGGTGCGTGTGCGGAACCGGGACGTCTGCGTGCCGGCCCATTCGGTCACCTCGTGGTGGAGGCCGCCGGGATCGAGCCGGCCCGGACCTGCGGCGATCAGCTCGCGTACGTCGTTCTGGACCGGACCGGGCCAGAAGTCGTGCTCCGGGTCGTCCGCCCACAGGTACAGCGCGCGGAAGGCGGCGGGATCGGCGGCTCCGAGGTCCGGGGGGTTCACAGCAGCTCCGTGTTCGCCATCGGCCGCTCGCTGGTGCGGCCGCGCGTGTCGAAGAGGAAGCGTGCGTGCTCGCTCAGCAGGGAGGCGGTGTACACGCTGTGGTCGGTGACCAGGAGGCTCAGGTCGGCGGTCTCCAACGCGTCCGGCAGGTCCGCCACGCGGGACAGCCGCAGATCGCCGACCTGCCATGTCTCGACGTACGGGTCGTGGTAGGACAGGTGCGCGCCGTGCCGGGCCAGCCGCTCCGCGATCCGCTGCGCGGGGGATTCGCGCTGGTCGGCGACGTCGGCCTTGTAGGTGACGCCCAGCAGCAGGACCCGCGCACCGCGCAACGCCATGCCCCGGTTGTTGAGCAATTGCTGCGCACGGTGCACCACATAGCGCGGCATCCCGGTATTGATCTCCTGCGCCAGCTCCACGAATCGGAACGAGTAACCCAGCGTCCGGACCTTGTAGGAAAGGTAGTTGGGATCGATGGGGATGCAGTGGCCGCCGACGCCCGGACCGGGGAAGAACGACTGGAATCCGAAAGGCTTGGTCCCGGCGCAGGAAATCGCGTCCCACAGATCGATGCCGAGTTCGTTGCAGAACACGCTCATCTCGTTGACCAGCGCGATGTTGACGTGCCGGTAGGTGTTCTCCAGCAGCTTCGCCATCTCGGCCTCGCGCGTGCCCTTGGCCAGGACGACCGTCTCGACGAACTTGCCGTAGAAGGCCTCGGCCGCGGCGGCGCACGCGGGCGTGTACCCGCCCACGATCTTGGGTGTGTTGGCGACGCCGTACCGGCCGTTGCCCGGATCGATGCGCTCCGGCGAGAAGGCCAGGTGGAAGTCCTCTCCCGCGGTCAGCCCGGACTCCTCCAGGATCGGCCGGACGACCTCGTCGGTCGTTCCGGGGTAGGTCGTGGACTCCAGGACGACCAGGGTCCCGCGGCGGAGGTGGTCGGACACCCGCCGTGCCGCGCCGCGCACCGCCGCCAGGTCCGGGCCGCCCTCGGGCGCCAGCGGCGTCGGCACGCAGATGACGATCGTCTGCGCCGCGCCCAGCACCGCGGGATCGGCGGTGGCCGTGAAGCCCGCGCCGAGCATCGCGGCGACGTCGGCGTCCGTCACGTCGTCCACGTGGGAACGGCCCGCCGCCAGGCCGGCGACGACGGCGGGGTCGCGGTCGAGGCCGCCGGCGCTCAGCCCGGCGCGGCACGCCTCGCGCGCCAGCGGCAGGCCGACATAGCCGAGACCCACGACGACCAGGTCCATGGGCGAGACTCCTTCCACGGGTCCCCGCGATCGGACGGCGGTCACACGATGACCCGGCTGGACGGCGACTCGCGCATGTCGCGCGACGTCCGCAGGTCTCGGGTGACCAGCGTCTTCTTCAGCCAGCGGTCCGTCCCGTCGAAGCGCGCGCTGAACGCGGCCCGGCCGTGCACGGCGAGGTAGTTGTCGACGATCAGCAGCGTCCCCGGCTCGATCTCGACGCGCTGCTGCACCCGGTTCAGCTCGTCGATCAGGCGCCGCAGCGCCTCGCCGGCCGCCGGGTCGCCGTCCGCGCAGCGCATGAAGTACGGGTCGATCCGCAGGTACGGCGAGTCCTGCGCACCGAACAGGACCGGGACGGCCTCGGGCTGCTCGCGCATCATGCGGGCGCGCAGCAGGCTCGGGTGGCCGGGGTGGACCTCGGCCATCTGCCTCAGGTGCTCGTTGTCCGGCATGATGTGGAACAGCGGCCGGCGGAGGATCTCCATGTCCGCCTCGTCCAGCCGGACGTCCCGGATCGAGGAGACCAGGGTCGGCACCCGGTCGTGGTTGCGCATGCCGAACAGCAGGAGGTAGTCGCAGCGGTAGGGGTGGAAGCCGTCCTCGGTGTGCCACTCCAGGAGCACCTGGCCGTGGCCGCTCTGCTCGGACTCGTCGCCCTGGATCGGGACGACGTTGTGGATGAGCCGGCCGCCCTGGAGCGTGGACCAGCTGAAGGTGTCGCCGGTCAGGCACATCGCGAACAGCCCGAGGACGAACTCCTCGCGGCGTCCGCGCGCCTGCTCGGCGGCCTGCGACCAGTCCGCGGGGGTCTGCCCGATCGCCCGGTCGTTGACGGGCCAGCCGCGCACCATGCCGAGGGCCGCCCGTTCGTGCAGGCAGAACTCGGCCAGGAAGCGGCGCACACCGTGCGGAACCATCGCGGTCAGTTCCCATGCCTGGTCGAAGAAGCGCGGGGCCGCGGGGTCGATGTCCAGCGAATCGATCTTGTCGATCAGGGCTTCGAGCTCGCCGATGTCGGCCAGGGACATCGTGTACGAGACGGGTGTGTCCATCGTCGCCTTTCTCCTTCGCTGCGTCACTGGGGGTGGATACCGAGCCGTCGCAGTTCGGCGGCGATCCTGCGGGCGGTGTGACCGGCGGACACGTGCGGCACCGGATCGCCGAAGCGGTCCCGCAGCAGCGCCGTGACCAGGGCGGGCCCGTACCGGGAGCCCGCCCACGCGGGGACCTCGGCCGTCAGGTCGGCGGCCGGGGCGGCGCCCGGCAGGGAGCCGAGCAGGTCGAGCACGGCGTGCTGCAAGGGGGTGCGGGGAGCGGCGGACGCGCCGCCGCGGGCGGGGGGCGCCGGCGGGGGCAGGGCCGCGCGGTTCAGCTTCCCGTTGCGGGTGCGCGGCAGGTGGGGGAGGCGGACCCACAGACTCGGGACCATGTGGGCGGGCAGCCGGCTCCCCGCGAAGGCGGTCAGCTCCGCGTCGCCGACGGACGGGTCGGCGGCGACGTAGGCGACCAGCCGCATGTGGTCGCCCGCCGGGGCGGGCACGACCGCCGCCTCCCGGACGCGCGGATGGCGCTGCAGCGCGGCCTCGACCTCGCCGGGCTCCACGCGGTAGCCGCGGATCTTCACCTGCTGGTCGATCCGGCCGAGGAAGTCGACGGTCCCGTCGGGGCGCCAGCGCACCATGTCGCCGGTGCGGTACAGCAGGCCGGCGCCGAACGGGTTCGGCACGAACCGCTCGGCGGACGCCTCGGGCCGGCCGAGGTAGCCGCGGACGGCCACCCCCGCCCCGCCGACGCACAGTTCGCCCGGGACGCCGATCGGCAGCGGGTTCAGGCCGTCGTCCAGGACGAACGCCAGCGCGCCCGCGACCGGTCTTCCGATCGGCACCCGCCGCCCGGCCGGTCCGGACGGGCGCTCGCAGGAATGGCACAGCGCCCAGACGGTGGCCTCGGTCGGCCCGTACTCGTTGATGAGCACCGCGTCGCCGGTGACCTCGAAGTGGCGTGCCGGGAGCCCGGGCGGGCAGGCCTCGCCCGCGACGACGGCGCAGCGGATCCCGGCGAGGACGCCGGGCGCGGCGTCGAGCACGGCCGCGTACTGGGCGGGCACCCCGTCGAAGTGCGTCACCCGTTCCCTGTCGGCGAGCTTGGCCAGCGACCAGGGGTCGGTCACCTCGGCGTCGGTCGGCAGCACCAGCGTCCCGCCGCGGCCGAGCGTCAGGTAGATCCCGGCGCCCAGGGCGTCGAAGGCGGGACCGGCGAGGGCGAGGTAGGAGTCGTAGGGGCCGGGGAAGACGGAGTACCGGGCCGCCGTGGAGTTCACGATCTGCCGGTGCTCCACCTGGACGCCCTTCGGCGCGCCGGTGGAGCCGGAGGTGTAGATGACGTACGCCAGGTCCGCCTCGTCCACGGGGACCGGCCCGTCGAGGCCCGGCGCGCCGGCCGCGTCGAGCGCCGCGATCAGTTCGCCGGTGACCATCGTGCGGGCCTTCGCGTCCGTCCGCATGAACTCCAGCCGGTCGGGCGGGTAGCCGGGGTCGAGGGGCAGGTAGGCGGCGCCCGCCTTGAGCACGCCGAGGAAGCCGGTGACCAGGTCCGCGGACCGGCCGATGTCGACCCCGACGACCTCCTCCCGGTGCACCCCGGCGTCCAGCAGGTACCGGGCGAGCCGGTCGGAGCGGCGGGCCAGGTCCCGGTAGGTCAGCCGGTCCTCGCCGCAGACCACCGCGGTCGCGTCCGGCGGCCCGTCGACGGTCTCGTGCAGCGCGCGGCCGTCGCCCGCGGCCGGGGCGGTGGCGCTGAAACGGGTGAGGATGGTCGTCCGTTCGGCGGGTTCCATGAGCGGCAGCGCGCCCAGAGGGGTGTCCGGCGCCGCGCCGATGACCATGCGCATCTGCGCCAGGATCCGTTCAACGGTTCCCGCCGAGAGGCGGCGCGCGTCGTAGGCGGCATGGGCGGGGCCGACGGCGAGCGTGGACCCGACCGGCCCGTGCGCGGGGACGTGCGGCGTCAGCGTCAGTCCGTCCGCGTGGACGGGGGCGTCCCGCGCCGCGTCCATCAACCGCAGGCTCGGCAGGAACCGGACCCCGGTCTCCTCCATGGCCCGTTCGAACGTTCCGGCGTGCCGTGCGGCCGCGGCCCTGGCCTCGCGCGCCCGCCGGGCCAGCTCGCCGAGCGGGGTCCCGGCGTCCGCCTCCAGCCGGACCAGGCCCTCGGGCACCCCGATGGCCAGGTCGGTCTGCCTGGTCCAGCGCCAGGCGACGACCGCGAGCGCGGCGAGCAGCAGGCCGTCTCCCGCGCCGGCGATGTGCGCCTCGCCGAAGGAGAGCACCCCGGCGGGGTCGGCGTCCGCGGCGGCGTCGCCGTCCTCGGGCAGCCGGGGGTCGATGGCGTCGGCGAGCTTCTCGGCCCAATGGTCCAGGTCGGCGGGCGTGGCGTCACGGTCGCCCGGAGGCGCGCCGGTCGCCAGCGCATGGACGAGGTCGTCCGGCGTGCCCCAGACCCCGGGGACGGTGGCCGTGACGACGCCGTCCTTCAACTCGGCCGACGGCGCGTCCCGGAAGCCGCCCGCCGGCTCGGTGCCGGGGCCGGTCGCGAGGTCGCGCAGGAACGCGGCGAGGCGGTCGGCGTGGCCCGCGACGTCCACGGTGAAGGTGATGTCGTGCCAGGGACCGGCCGGGTCGAGGACCCGCTGTTCCCACAGCCGTCTGCGCCGGGCGCTCACCGGTTCGCTCCCCGGCTCGCCGTGCCGTCCGCTGTTCCGTTCGCCGCGGCGACGGGACGCCGGCCGGCGAGCCCGGAAAGGAAACCGGCCATCGCGTCCGCGAGCGCGTCGGCGTAGTCCGCGGACACCGCCTCGCGGCGCCGGCTCACCCGCAGTCGCCCGCCGGGCAGGAGTTCGACGAGGAGGCCGGTGTCGAGCTCGTCGGTGTCGACCCACACGTGCCGGGCGCAGGCCCCGGGCACGTCGAGCATCGGCTCGGGGTTGTCCTGGACCGATACGACCGTGTCGTAGGGGGGCCGCAGCCGGGCCAGGCGCGCTATCTCGTGCACCGGGACGTCCGGACGGCGCAACGCCTCGACGAGCGCCTCGCGCACCGCGTCCAGTGCCGGCGCGCGCAGCCGGACGCAGGTCATCTCGATCATGCAGGCGACCGCGCGCTCCGCCGCCGCGTCGCCGCGCCGCGCGACCGGCAGGCCGACGACGACGTCCGTCCGGCCGGTGAGGCCGGCGACCGCGTGCGCGTAGGCGGCGAGCGCCGCGACCGTCGCGGTGGTCCCGCGGGACCGGACCGCCGCCCTGAGGGCCGCCTCGTCGAGCCGCCGGACGGTCTCGGCGAGGCGGCCGGACGGTCCCGACCCGGGCGGCGGCTCCAGCGCGGGCACCCCGCTGAGCGCGGTGCGCCAGTAGGCGCGCTGCTCCGCGAGATCGTCCGGCGCGGGCGGGCGGTACCCGGACGCCAGCTCGGCGAGGCCGGGCGCGGGACCGCCGAAGTGCGGTACCCGCCCCTCGGCCCGCGCCCGGTAGGCGGCCGACAGATCGCGGGCCAGCACGGACGCCGCCCGCGCGTCGAACGCGATGTGGTGGACGACGATCCCGAACCGGCCCGGCGCCAGCGCGGCCCGCCACAACTGCCCGTCCTGGATGTCCAGCGGGGCGATGAGCGCGGGGAGGACGTCCGCGGGTCGTGCCACGGTGATCAGCTCGACCCGCCGCGGCCGGCCGGCCGGGCGCACCGCGACCGGCGCGTCCAGCACCGTGTACCGGCTGTGCAGTGCCTCATGGCGCGCGTTCACGTCATCGAGCGCCTGCTGCATCGCCGCCGTGTCGAGGGCACCGCCGAGGTCCCAGACGATCGGGCAGAGGGCGGTGAGGTCGTCGGGGTCCATCTGCTGCGCGACGAAGAAGGTCAGCTGGGACGGCAGCAGCGGGACGGCGCCGTCCCGCCGCTCGGAGGCGCCCGGCCGCTCGTCCTCGCCGGGCGCGGCGCCACCGGTGCGCGGGCGCCCGGCGATCCGGGCCGTGAGGCCGGCGGGCGTGGGGGATTCGAAGACGGCCGAGAGCGGGACCGGCGCACCGAGCGCCGCCGTGAGCCTGCCGCTGAGGCGCCCGGCGGCGAGCGAGTCGCCGCCGAGGGAGAAGAAGTCCGCGTCCGGCGGCACGTGCGGGAGGCCCAGCACGTCCGCGAAGACGGCGGCGACGCGTTCCGCGTCCGTGCCCGCGCTGGCCTCGCCGGGCGCGGCCGCGGGCCGGGCCGCGGCGCGAGCGGTGCCGGCCCCGGCCGCGGACCCGGCCAGTGCGGCGTGGTCCAGCTTGCCGTTGCCCGTCAGCGGGAACCGCCCGACGCGCTCGGCGGCGGCCGGGACGAGGTAGCCGGGGAGCCGGGCCCGCAGGCCGGCGAGCACGTCCGCGCCGTCCCGGTCGCCCGTGAAGAACAGCGAGAGGGCGGTGGCGCGGCCGTCCGGCCCGTCGACGGGCACGACGGCGGCACGGGTGACCCCGGCGAGGCGTTCGGCGGCGTGCTCCACCTCGGCGGGCTCGATCCGGTGGCCGCGGATCTTCACCTGCCGGTCGGTGCGCCCGGCGTAGTGGTAGAGGCCGTCGGGCGTGCGGTGCCCGCGGTCCCCCGTCCGGTAGACGGGGACGGGGCGGCCGTCGATCGTCAGTTCCGTGAAACGCTCGGACGTCCCGTCCGGATCGTCGAGGTAGCCGAGTGCGAGGCCGTCGCCGCTGACGCAGATCTCCCCGTCCACGAGGTGCACGGACGTCCCCGGGACGGGTACGCCGATCGGCACCCGCCCCTCGGCGGAGTCGGCCGCGGTGAAGCGGTGCGTCGTCGTCAGGATCCCGTTCTCGGCCGGTCCGTAGAGGTTGACCAGGGCGATGTCCGGGTGCCGCGCGGTGAAGGCGGAGACATGGGCGGGCGAGAGCTGCTCGCCGCCGACGGCGACCTGCCGGAGGCCGCAGAACGCGCCGGCGTCCTCCTCCACGTGCAGGTTGAACACCGAGGTGGCCAGCACCAGCGAGTCGACGGCGTGCGCGGTCACCAGGTCGCGGAGCCGGCCGGGCGTGAGGTACAGGTCCCGGACGACGACCAGGGTTCCGCCGGAGCACAGCGTGCTCCACAGCTCCAGCGACATCGCGTCCCACGGAACCGCCGCCGCGAGCGGCATCACCACGGGCGTGGCCAGATCGAGATGGCCGGCGTGCGGGATCAGGCGGCCGATCGCCCGGTGCGGGCACAGCACCCCCTTGGGCTCGCCGGTGGATCCCGAGGTGAACAGCACCACCGCCGGGTCGTCCTCCCGCACCGCAGGACGGGCCGGAGCGGCGGCACGGCCCTCCGCGCGCAGCCGGGGCAGGGTGCCGGCGTCCACCTCGACCGGTGCGCCGAGCCGCTCGGCGATCCGGGCGACGCGCGCGGGGGGCCACGCCACGTCGAGCGGGGAGTACGCGGCCCCGCTCTTGAGGATGCCCAGGGCCCCGACGACGAGGTCGGCGGACCGGGGCAGCCGGAGCGCGACCCGGTCGCCGCGGTCGACGCCGCCCGCGGCCAGCCCGGCGGCGACCTCGTCCGAGGCGGCGTCGAGCCCGGCGTAGGTCAGGGCGCGGCCGCCGTCCAGCACGGCCGGCCGGTCGGGGTGCGCGCGGGCGTGCCGGCCGAACAGCCCGGTCAGGGTCCGGGACACGGGTCAGCCCGCCACGACGGCGGCGAGCCGCCCCAGCACCGGGTTGTCCTTCAGGTCCTGGTAGGAGAAGGACAGGCCGGCGTGCCGCGCCTTGCCGATCATGGTGACGCCGAGCAGGCTGTCGCCGCCCAGTTCGAAGAAGTCGTCGTCGGCGGTGACGCCGTCGACCTCCAGGACCTCCTCCCAGATCTCGCTGAGGGCCTGCAGCACCGCCGAGTCGACCTCGGACACGGACATATCGGACTCCTTGCCTAGTTCGCGGAACGATGTGGCCGCGCGGGTACCACCGCGGGCCGGACGGGATCGATCGGGTCGGCGGGAAGGGGCGGCGGGACGGGGGACCGGGGGTGGGTCAGGGATGCTGCCGGGTGGAGCGCGGGACGCTGCGTCCGGCCAGGTGGACGAGGTTGAGCATCCGGTTGGTCAGCCGCACCTGGGCGGACGATCCCGGCACGGGGCGCGCGATGTCCCGGAGCGCGTGGCGCACCGGCAGCGGGCGCGCGTGGTGCCCGGACCCGTAGGCGTCCCGCAGCGCGCGAAGCAGTCCCTTGCCGTTGCGGTGGACGATCACCATCGAGGGCGCGAAGTGCACCCCGAGGCCGAGCCCGGACAACCCGCTCACCAGGTCGTTGTCGCTGCCGGGGACGTTGACGGCGGTGCCGCGGGCGGCCAGGAACCGCTCCCGCCAGACCGCGCTGTTGCCGCCGGCGAAGAACGTGACCCGCTGCCCGGGCTCGAGGTCCCTATAGCGTTCCAGGTAGCGGGACTGGCGGGCCTCCGAAAGCAGCCCCGCGTCGAACGGCAGCACCCGCCCGGTGACGGCGCCGCGGTCGGGCGTCAGTTGCGCGGCGATCTCGGTCAGCCAGTCCGCCCGGGGCAGCGCGTCGTCGTCCAGGAACGCCAGGATCTCCGATCGCGCGTGGTCGGCGGCGTGCGCGCGCGCCGGCGTCGCGCCCATCGGCCGGTCGTTGCGCAGCACGCGCACCGGCAGGTCGCCGACCGCGACGGCGTCGGTGATCCGCGGCCGGGAGCCGTCGTCCACGACCAGCACCTCGTGCAGCAGCCCGCGGTCGCACTCGGCCAGCGCGACCAGGCAGCGGCGCAGATCGCGATAGCGGTCCCGGCTCGGAATGATCACGGTGATGGGTGCCACCATTGCCGTCTCCAATCGCGACACAGCCGCGGCCACGACTCCTCGCGGCCGACGGGCAGATAGGTACGTCGGACGTCGTGCGGGGCCGCCGTCCAGGGAAGCGGCGGCGCCTTCACGGTGCCGAAGGCGAGGACGCCGTCCGGGACCGCGCCGGCCGCGGGGCGCAGGCCGTAGGGGTGGGCCAGCGGCGGAGCGGGGTCGCCCAGCCGGTCGCGGAGCGCCGCCAGCGAGCCGGCGATCTCCGCGCGCTGCTCCTCCGGGCCCAGGCCGGGGAGCTTGCGATGGGTCACGGTGTGCGAGCCGGCGCGATGCCCGTCCGCCACGAGTCCCGCCACCTCGTCCCAGGTCATCGACCGGTCGGGGGCGGTGTCGGCGAGTCCGGTGATGACGAAGAACAGGGCCCGCACGCCGAGCCGGTCCAGCACCGGCAGCGCGTGCTCGAGGGTGTCGCGGTGCCCGTCGTCGAAGGTGATCAGGACTCTCGGCCCGGCCGGCGGGTCGATGTCCGCGCGGACGTCGGCCGGGTCGAGGGCCGGGCCGTACTCGGCGAGCACCGTCTCCAGGCCGCGCTCGAACGCGCCGGGCGTCAGCGAGGTGTAGTGGTCGAGGGTGGGGTGGACGTGGTGGAAGTACAGCACCAGCGGCCAGCCGGGCGCCGCGCCCGCCGCCGCCTGCCGCACGTCGGGCGGCATCTCCGGGGAGACCGGACCGTCGAGGATCATCATCAGGCCCAGCCCAGCGCGGACGCCACCGACACCGGCACCGGGACGCCGCTCTCCCGCGCGACGGCGCTGTTGCCGGCCTCCAGCTGGTCGGGAAAGTGCAGTGCGGGCGGGGCGTCCGGGTAGCCGTCCAGCACCGCGTCGTGCAGCACGCCGAGCAGCTTGTCGGTCTGGTCCAGCCCGAACGCGCCGGGGGACATCCCGACGAACAGCTGCCCGCAGTTCATCGGCCGTGCGGGCTGGGCGCGCTGCTTGGCCACCAGCGGGCTGACCGTCTGGCCGCCCAGCATCCCGGCCAGCACCTCGGCGATCAGCGTGACGCACAGCCCCTTGTAGTCGCCGAACACCGGCACCGAGCCGCCGCGCTCCAGGTCGCCCGGGTCGAGGGTGGGGCGCCCCGCCGCGTCCTGCAGCCAGCCCGCCGGGATCGGCTCGCCGCGCTGCGCGGCCGCCCGGATCTTCCCGATCGCGACGACGCCCGT
This sequence comes from Actinomadura napierensis, assembly GCF_039529375.1. Lineage (NCBI taxonomy): Bacteria > Bacillati > Actinomycetota > Actinomycetes > Streptosporangiales > Thermomonosporaceae > Actinomadura > Actinomadura napierensis. The sequence continues at coordinate 82,968 of NZ_BAAAMR010000010.1, read as the reverse complement.
GGCGAAGTCGACGACGAACGGCTCGTCCTTCTCCGTCGGCGTCACCATGCACACCGCGTTGCTGCCGAGGGTCGGCTTGACCGCGCCCGGCGCCGCCAGGCTCGGCCCGGAGACGTTGAGCAGCAGCCCGACGACGCCGTGCCGCTGGAACGGCCACCGGTAGGCGGCCATCATCCCGACATGGTTGTTGCTGTGCACGCCGACGGCGGCCACTCCGAGCCGCGCCGCCGTCGCGGCGCACCACTCGGCGGCCAGCGCCGCCGCGGGCTGCCCGAAGCCGCCCTGTGCGTCCACGCGGGCGGTCGCGCCGCCCTCGGTGAGCGTCGGCACGGCGGCGGGGTCGACGCCGCCCGCCGCCACCCGCGTGAGGTAGGTGGGCAGGAGCCCGATGCCGTGCGAGTGGTGCCCGCGGACGTCCGCCTCGACGAGCACGTCGGCGACCAGCGCGGCGGGCTCGTCCGGGCAGCCGGCCTCCCGCAGGGCGGCGGCCGCCTTGCGCTTCAGCTCGTCCGGCGGCATCCAAAGTTCGGCCGGCGCCGGGGCGGTCCGGTCCGTCCGGTCCGTCCGGGGCTCCGCGATCAGCATGCCCCTGGCCAGCCGCAGGACGACCTCGGCCGGACGCGGAGCCCCGACGAAGTGCTCGTCGGCCGCCAGCAGCACCGGCGTCTCGCCGCGGGCCCGGCAGGAGTCCAGCAGCTCGGCCAGGCGCTCCGGCGGCAGCCGGTCGGCGTCGTCGATCACCAGCGCGCGGCCGTCGATCCGGCCGAACCGGGGCCGCAGCTCGCGGCGGAGCACCGCGGCGAGCGTCGACTTGCCCGCGCCCCGCGCGCCGCGGATCACGACCGTGTCGCCGTCCGGGACCCGCAGGTCCGCGCCGCGCAGCAGGACCAGCTCGTCGCCCGGCCCGCCGACGGTCACCACCAGATCGCTGATCGTCAGCATGCCGGCTCCCGGGTGGTGGCCCGGACCCGGTCCAGGGCGCCGGCGAGCAGGCCGGCGATGCTTTCCGGTTCGTACTGGCCGGTGCTGTACTTGATGTGCAGCACGAGCCGGCCGTCGATGACGTCGCCCTCCAGCATCAGCGTGTAGGCCTCGGTCTGCCCTTGCGCCCGCCGCCGGCGGATCGGCTCGTCCGCCTCGCCGAGGTAGGAGCCCGGTCTGCTGTTGAGCCGGCCCATGTGCCCGCGGAAGTTGTAGCGCAGCGTGGTGGCGGGGAGGTCGTCCAACCGGCCGGTGAAGAACCGCAGGGCGTCGAAGCCGAACATGCGGTCGGGAACGGCGCGGACATCGGCGGGGTCGAAGCGGTCGCGCGCCGTGAACACGATCGGGAACGTGTTCTGCAGGTACCCGATCGTGTCGATGACGTCGATGCCCATGGGCGTCAGGTGGCGTCCGACGTGGTAGGCGTCGACGGCCACCGCGGGCAGGTCCCAGCGCGCCATCACCGCCTGGGCGGCGGCGTCCAGCAGCACGTCGCTCGGCCGCAGCCCGGCCTTGCGGCAGGTGGCGGTCAGCGCCGCCGTCACGTCGGCCTCCAGTTCGCCGCTGTCGATCCGCATCGTCGGCAGGGTGGCGTCCCCGTCGAGGTCGGGCGGGGGGTTGGCGACGCGGTCCCACGGCCGGTCCAGCCACCGGCCGGCGTCCTCCGAGGCCTCGTCGGACGCGACCCATTTCTCGACGGCCGCGACGTAGTCGGCGGGCGCGGCGCACAGCGGGCCGGGCTCCCGGTCCCGCAGCGCGCGGTCCAGCTCGCCTCCGACGAGCCCCATCGAGAAGCCGTCGAGCGTGAGGTGGTGGACGGTGGCCAGCAGCCGTCCCGGTTCGTCGCCGAACGGGAAGTGGACGACGCGGAACACCTCGCCCTCGTCCGGGCGTAGCGTGCCCTGCAGCCGGGCGATCTCCTCCTCCATCGCGTCGGCGCGCCCCCGGTAGTCGGGCAGCTCGGCCTGCCGCACCGCGGTCTCGGCACCGGCCGGCAGTTCCTCGGCGGTCCAGCCCGCGGCGCCGCGGCGGTAGGCGGTGCGCAGCGCCGGGTTGCGGTCGACGACCCGCCGCACGGCGCGGGTGAGCGTCCCGTCCGGGAGGCCGGCGGGGACCGTGAACAGCGTGCCGAGGTTGAAGTGCCGCCACTCGCCGAAGTCCATGCGGGTCCAGCGGTACTGGGTGGGGAGCAGACGGGTCACTGGGGCACCCTCCTTCGTGCGGGCATCGATACGGTGCGCGTCGTCATGCGGTCGCCTCCGTGAGCGCACCCTCGGGCGCCCGGTTGCGTGGATGCCGTACGGCGAGCTCGGCGCTGATCAGGCAACTCCCGGCGACCAGGGCGAGCAGCACCAGCCAGCCCGCCGAGGTCGCCCGGGACAGCAGGAACGTCACCACCACCGGCCCGGCGGCCTTGCCGATGGAGTCGCCGAGCGCGAACACCGCCAGGTAGCGGCCGCGCAGGCGTTCGCGGGCCAGGCCGATCGAGACCGTCCACTCGCTGGCCGAGGCCGACAGCTCCCCGACCGAGTGCAGCACCACCGCCAGCACCAGCAGGACGACCGCCAGGACCGCCCCGACGTACTGGGCGAGCAGGTAGCCCGCGACCGCGATCGTCATGCCGAGCGCGGCGCGCTGGTAGGACGGGCGGACGTCGGCGGGCCCCTCCAGGCCCTTGGTCGCCCGCACCTGGAGCAGAACGATCATGACGGTGTTGACGGTGAACAGCACCCCGACCACCGCCTTGGGCGCGTCGGTGTGCTGGACGACCCAGAGCGGGACGCCGACGGTGAAGATCGTCGCTTCGAGCAGGACCAGGACGTTCAGCGCCGACAGCAGCGTGTAGCGCCAGTCGGACAGCACCTCCGCGTAGCCGCCGCGCGACTTCGCCGGCGCGGCCTCCGCGGCCTCCGCGTCCTGCCGGGCGGTGGCGCCGAGCGGCGGCGGGGTGATGCCGAGCACCAGCGCGATCGCGACGAAGAACGACAGCGCGTCCAGACCGAACGCCAGCACGTACCAGACGTGCGAGCCGAGCCCGAGCACGATGGCGGCCAGCAGGCCGCCCACCCCATAGCCGGCGTTGCGCACGGACCGGTTGAACGCCAGCAGCCGGTTGCGCGCCTCGCCGTCGGCGATCTGGGCCATGAAGGAGTGCTTGGCGGGACGTCCCGACGCGTCCGCCATGTTGGCCAGCAGCACCGTCAGCACCAGGACGCCGAAGTTCCGGGCGAACATGTACCCGGTGGTGCCGATCCCCGCCAGCGCGAACGCCGTGATCACCAGCGGTTTCGCGCCGAACCGGTCCACGAACACCCCGCCGAACGGGACCAGCACCGCGCTGCCGATCCCGGCGATGCTCATCGCCAGGCCCACCGTGACGGCCTTCATCCCGATCTGCTGGGTGAAGTAGATGATGACCAGCGGCGTGATCAGCCCGGTGCCGAGGGAGTCGGCCACCGCGACCCACGCCCAGCGCCGCACGGCCGGGATGTCGGGAAGGCCGACCAGGCGGCCCAGCAGCCCGCTCACGTTCACCACTCCGGTCGGGAGCCGTCGCGCTGCAGGAACTCCAGCCGGTTCCCCAGGTTGTCGAACGCGTAGAAGCGCCGGTGGCCGGGGAAGTTGTCGTCCCAGGTGACCTCGACGCCGTTGCCGGTCAGCCGCTTGGCCAGCCCGTCCAGGTCCGCCACGCGGATACCGGGATGCGCCTTGCGCGCGGGGCGGAAGTCCTGCTCGACGCCGAGGTGGATCTCCAGCGCGTCGGCCCGCACCCACAGCCCGCCCCGCGCGGCCAGTACCGGCGGCTTCTGGATCTCGAGCATGCCGAGGACGTCCACGTAGAACGTGCGGCACTCGTCCTCGCTGTCGGGCGGGATGGCGATCTGCACGTGGTGCAGCCCGTAGCTGAACGGCGACTCGTGGTCCGGTCCGTATCCCTGCTCCGAGACTTCGTGGTCCGTCATGTCGTTGAGCTCTCCATTTCACAAAGGGCCCGCCAGATCGGGGCGGTGCCGGCGGGCAGATGGTCGGTGCCGGGATCGGGCCGGGTCGCCCGGAGTCCCGTCACGTACGGTTCGAGATCGAGGTCGCAGAAGGCGGAGAGCCGGCCCGTCGCGCGCCCCTCGCAGAGCGCCCGGTAGCCGACCACCATTCGGCGGCCCGGGTCCAGGCCGGAAACGGTCTCGAACCAGGGACGGTGCCAGGCCGCCCACTTTGCGCAGGCGTCCTCGACCGTCCGGGGGCGCCAGGGCCGGTCGCCGGTCCATTCCAGCTGGGACGCCGCCGCCTCCAGCGGGTTGCGGACGAGCAGGACCATCCGCGCGTCCGGGACCGCGGACAGCACGGCCGGCAGGTCCAGGAGGTACTCGTTGTACTTGTCGCCCCAGCGCCGCCACGGCGCGTACGCCCTGGCGACGATGTCCGCGACGAGCGCCGCGGCCGGATCGGCGGGCGTGCCGCGGCCGTCGTCCAGGCCGTGCGGGTCGCGTGCCCCTCGGGCGACCGCCGCGGCCGCTTCTCGGAGCACGTCGTCGACGCCCTTCAGCCAGCGGTCGGCGCCTTCGCCGGCGGGCGGCCTGCGCCGCAGCGCGTACGCGATCTCGTCGGCGCGGAAATGCCGTCCCGCCAGGTCGGCGGCCGTGGTCCAGCGCGGCAGCAGGTACGGCAGCTTCCCGTTCACGGTGAAGATGCCGCCCGCGTCCGCGAACGCCCGGCTCAGCGCGTGGGCCAGCGCGGTGGTGCCCGACCGCTGAGCCCCCAGGAGCAGCAATGCGGTCACCGGTCCACCAGCTCCTTGAGCCGGCGCATGCACTCGACACTGGCCCCGTACCCGCCGTCGGTGAAGTCGTCGCCCCACGGGGTGTCCCGCTGCCGCTGGTTCAGGACGCGGCCGATGCGCCAGTGCGTCTCCAGCGAGAGCCATCCGGCGTAGCCGTCGGCGCGCAGCGCGTCGACGATGTCGCCCCACGGCAGGTCGCCGTCGCCCAGCCGCACGTACCCGCTCGTCCCGGCCGGGTCCTTCACGTGCACGTGTTCGATCAGGTCCTTGCCGAGTTCGTACTCGGCCGGGAACGGCGTCGCGTGCATGCCGCTGAACACGCTGTTGCCGGGGTCCCAGAGCACGCCCAGACCCTGCACGTCCGCCGCTTCCAGGAACCGGAGGACGAGTTCCATGGTCGGGGTGTTGGTCCGCGTCCCGGTCTCGACGAGCAGCTTCACCCCGTCCAGGTCCACTCCGTCGAGCACCCGCCTCGCGGCCTCGGCCGCCCCGGCGGGATCGGGGTCGCCGTCCCGGTAGAAAGTGAAGATCCGCACGTGCGGCGCGCCGAGCACGCGCGCCTGCGCGACGGCCCGGACGAGCACGGCGCGGGCTTCGGCGAACTCCTCGTCCGTGCGCGGGCGCCGGACCTTCAGCGCGGGCGGGCAGAACCCGGCGACGGCCAGCCCCCTGCCCGCCAGCTCCCGGACGACGTCCCCGAGCCGCTCGTCGGTGAGCTCTTGCGGCGGGACGTTGCCGACCGAGCGGACCTCGATCCCGGCGAACCCGCATCCGGCCGCCGCGTCGGCGGCCCGGCCGAGGTCCTGGTCGACCTCGTCGTTGATCACGGCTAGGCGCATCCCGCGGCCTCCCAGGCGGTCCGGAGGACCCGCAGGTCCTGGTGCGGCGTCCCGGCGCGCGACTCCACGGTGACGTCGACGCGAGCGGTCCCGAACGCCGCCAGCCAGTCCAGGTCCCGTTCGGTCAGCGGACGGTGCGCGCGGTCCGGCTCGAACCCCTTCACCTGCACCGCCGCCGTCAGCGGCGCGAGATCGCCGAGCGCTCCGCGGAAGTCGGCGGCGATCTCGTACAGGCCCAGGTTGTCCAGCACCAGGCGGCAGCCGTACCGCTCGCAGAGCTTCACCAGCTCGTCCGGCCCCGCTCCGCCCCGATGGGTCTCGACCAGCACCTGCTCCGGCTTCCGGTCGGCGGTCAGCGCACGCATCTGGCCGGCGGTCGCCTCCGCGTCGAGCGCCCCCGGCGCGGCGAAGACCTTCACGCTCTCACCCGGGAACCGCCCGGCGGCTTCGGCGTCCCGCTCGGGCCGGCCGAGCGTCACCGATATCCCGACGAACGACACCGCCAGGCCGCACAGCCCGGCGACGCCCTGCTCCTCCCAGCGGTGGCCCTTGCCGGCCCGCAGGTCGGCGACCGTGCCGCCCGCCCGCCGGACCAGGGCGGCGAACTCCGGCGCGTCCAGCCCCGGCGCCGAGCCGGACGACAGGCCGAGGCGCGCGCTCATCGCGCTCCCGCCTTCCGGATCTCGTCCAGGACGACCGTCACCGGCCTCGCCCGTTCCAGCGAGCACAGGTCGGGCCCGCGCGCGAACTCCTCGTAGACCCTGGCGCGCATCGCGCCGGTCGGCTCGGCGGGCAGCGTCTGCAGGCGGTCCCCGGTGCGCAGGCTCACCGCACCGTCCGCGATCGCCAGGGACCGGCCGTCCCCGGCGATCACCAGGTGCTCGGCGCGTGCCGGGACGTCCGCCGCGATGGTGAACGCCAGCGTCGAGCCCGCCGTGAACCGGATGAGCCCGCTGACCCGCACATCGATGCCGGGAGCACATTCCCGAAGGTCGCGGAGATCGACCGATTCGACTTCTCCCAGCAGTTGGCAGGCCAGATCAAGGTAGTGGACGCCGAGATGCGCGGCAATTCCGCCGAGCGCCCGCTCGGAATCGCCTCGCCAACCGGTGTAGTGCATCGCCGCATCTCTCGGGCGGCTTACCAGCAGCGTTCCGGTCGCGTCCTTGAAAGGCCGGTCCAGCAGGTCCCGCGGGAGCCGAAAACGATGCTGCAACATCACGCCCATCGACCCGGGGAGCCGATCGAGTTCCGCGACCGACATGCACGGCGGCTTCTCCAGCAGCACGGCCTTGCCGGCCTCGGCGGCCGCGGCGGCCAGTTCGGCGCGTCCCCCGGGCGGCAGGCACAGGGCGATGGCGTCGACCTCCGGGTCCGCCAGGACCGCCGGCCATCCGGACGCCCTGGTGAACGGTTCGACGGCGACCCTGCGGTCGGATTCCAGGACGGAGTGCACGGTCACGCCCGGTACCTGCCGGATCGCCTCGGCGTGCTGCCGCCCGGCCTTTCCGAATCCCGCGATCACCACACGCAAAGGGGTCCTCCGGTCAACGGCTTCCTTCGGTCGCGAACCCCAGAAACATAAGGGCGCGCTCTCGCCGGAGGCAAGCCATGAAAGTGACGCGATGCGGACACGCGGCGGCATTCAATTATTCTCGATCGGTTTTATATGTATTTGGTACGCCGAAAGCCGTTTGGTCGACTTCTCGGCAAAATCGAATAACCACGCCTGCCGAGTTTCCCCGACATGCCGAGCGGTCATGATCGTGCCATCGTGAACCCTAGGATGGTGCCCGGCCGGCCAACAATCTTGTGCGCCTTACTCCAGCTAAACGCCTTTAGCACCCTTTAGTGCGTTGTGCTCACGCTTCCGTCCGGCTCCGTCGCCGGGTGCACACGGGGGCCGGGCGACCGCGTTTCAGCAGGGAGGAGGCCATGGCCTCATCGAGTGGCAAGCGTGAGCGATGTCGCGGTGGGACGCCCCGTCGGCACGGGCGCCGCGCCAGCCAGGGAACGCTCATCTCGCTGACGAGGGGACGGAGGTCGTAGCCGCCGGCCATCTGGTCGAAGGCGGCTTCGTCGCTCAGGCCCGCCATCCACATGTGGCGGGCTTCGAAGGTGGGGCTCGCCTGCTCGAAGGTGGTGGCCGTCGTCTTCGGCGGCTTGGGCAAGGCGCTCGCGCCGCAGGGCCACGGAGCTCACCACGGGGACGAAGTCGGAGAGCAACATCCAGGCCGGGGCCCTTGCGTCCCGGCCTGGATGCCGTCTGCGGTCCGTTGAGTGCGGTGTCAGCGGGTGAAGGTGGTGGTGAGGGGGAGGTCGCGGGACGAGCCGCCGACCTGGACGGTGTAGGTGCCGGGCGGGGTCGTCCACGCGTGGGCGGAAGCGCTCCAGTACGACAGCGGGTGGGCGGGCCCGTCGGCCTTGAGGCGGACGGTCATGACTCGCGTCTGGCCGGGCTTGAGCGCGGCCTGCGCGTAGCCGACCAGCCGTTTGCCGGGTTCACCGGCGCTGGCGGGCAGTGTCAGGTAGACCTGCCCGGTCTCGGTTCCGGCCCGGGCGCCGGTGTTGCCGATGGTGAAGGTGACGTTGTAGGTGTTGGCGCCGGCCTTGGTGACGCGCAGGTTCCGGTACCGGTAGGAGGTGTAGGAGAGGCCGTATCCGAAGGGGTAGAGCGGCGCGATGTGCCGGCCGTCGTACCAGCGGTAGCCGACCTTGAGGCCTTCTGTGTAGTCGACCTGGCGGATGCTGGTCTGGTCGTCGGGCGGGCGGGTCGTACTGCCGTCAGCGAAGGTGCCGGGGTATTGGGCCGGAGTGCGGGTAGGCAGGTCGGCCTGTGACTTGGGGAAGGTCATCGGGAGTCTGCCGGACGGGTTGTCGTCGCCCCACAGCAGGCGTGCGATGGCGGTGCCCTGCTGGTCGCCGGCGTACCAGGTCTCCAGGATGCCCTTGACCTTGTCCCGCCAGGGCATCAGCACGGGGCCGCCGGTCTGCAGGACGGCGATGGTGGCGGGGTTGGCGTCGGCGACGGCGGAGATGAGGGCGTCGCCGTTGCCGTCGAGGTTGAGGTTGGGGCGGTCGGCGAACTCGCCTTCGGTGTAGTAGCCGAGGACGATGGCGAGGTCGGCGGCCTTGGCGGCTGCGGCTGCTGCGGCGGGGTCCTTGCCGTTGTCGAAGGTGACGGTGCCGCCGTTGGCGGCGGCGCGCGCGGTGATGGCGTCCAGGGCGGCGACGGGCTTCGGGCAGTCGACGGAGGGGGCGCCCATGAACTGTGAAGCGCAGGCGGTGGCGGCGCTCACGCCGTCGGTCGCGGTGGTGGACGCCGTCGGCCCGATGACGGCGATCTTGAGTGCCTTGGATGCCAAGGGCAGGATGCTGTTCTGGTTCTTCAGGAGGACCGAGCCCTTGGTCGCCACGGCGAGGGAGACGGCCTTGTGGGCGGCGGTGGAGACGTCGGCGGCCGGGTCGGTGGGGACGGGGTGGTCGAACAGTCCGGCCTGGATATAGGAGCGGACGACGCGGAAGGCGGCCTGGTCGACCCGCGCCGCGGTGATCTTCCCGTCGTTGATCGCGGTGGTGATGTTGTCGGGACTGTAGTAGTTCGGCTTGTTGAGTTCCTGGTCCAGGCCGGCGTTCAGGGACGGGGCGGTGGAGTGCACGGCCCGGAAGTCGGAGACGACGTAGCCGTCGAACCCCAGGGTGTTCTTGAGGACGTCTTTGAGCAGGTCGTTCTCGCAGGCGTAGGTGCCGTTGATCTGGTTGTAGGAGCACATGACGCCGCCGGGCCGGGCGTTGCGGACGGCGATCTCGAAGGGGAGGTCGTAGATCTGCTTGCGGGTGCGCTCGTCGATGTTGGAGGAGCTGAGGGTGCGGTCGGTCTCCTGCTCGTTGCCGACGTAGTGCTTCAGCACCGCCATGGTGGGCTTGGCGGGATCGCCCTTCTGCAGGCCCTGGATGCCCTGCGCGGCCAGGTTGCCGCTGAGCAGCGGGTCCTCGCCGAGGTATTCGGAGGTGCGTCCGGCCAGCGGGGTGCGGCCGCCGGAGATTCCGGGGGCCAGGACGACGGCCTTGCCCTTGTCGAAGGCTTCTTCGGCTTGGGCGGCGGCCTTGGTGCGGGCGAGCCGGTCGTTCCAGGTGGAGGCCAGTGCGATGGGCGCGGGGAACGCGGTGACGCCGGTGGACCCGCGGACGCCGTCGGGGCCGTCGGTGTAGGTGATGACGGGGGTGCAGGGGAGCTGCGCCGGATAGGTGACGCCGTCGAAGGCGGTCTGGCCGGGCTGGGTGGCGGCCTGCTCGTCCAGCCACCGGATCTTCTGGCCGAGCGTGCTGGCGTCCAGCAGCAGCCGGGCCCGCTGGCCGGCGGTCTTGCCGGCGTCCATCCACGGGCACTCGGCGAGCGATGGACGTCCGGTCTGCGCGGCTGCGGCCGGACTGGTCGGAGCCGCTACGGCTGCCAGCGCGGTGGCGGCCACCAGGACCGTCACGGCGCGGAAAGGCGCCTTGCCTGGACGCGAGGGTCTGCGCATGCGGGATGAGCTGGGGTGCATCGGTACTCCTCAGGGGTGGATGAGGCTGACCGCGGGGAACGAGGAGCGCATGCCCGTGCTCCGCCGTGCGGTGCGGCCGGGGACCGGACCGCACGGCGGGCCAGAGCGGCTGCTACTTCTGCGCGTACGCCTCGTCCATCTGCTTGAGGACCTTGGCCGGGTCGGCCTTGCCGGCGAACAGGTCCTGCACGCCGGTGAAGTGGGCCTGCTGGACCTTGGGGTTGGGCCACAGCTGGTCCATGAACGGGACGGTCTTGCCCGCCTTCTGGAAGTCGATGAGCGGCTGGAGGGCGGGGTCGGCGGTGAACTGGGCGTTGGGGATGCTGGGCAGGTTGCCGGTGGCGCTCGCGTAGAGGTTCATCGCTTCGGGGGTGGCGAGGAAGTCGATGAACTTGGAGGCCAGATCCTTGTTCCTGGCCTTGGCGTTGAGGGCGAACGCGCCGCCGGCGGCGCCGGGCATGCGGGTGTCGGAGGCGTTGTCGGTGGCGGGCACCGGGAACATGCCGAACTGCGTGCCCTGCGGCGCTTCGGACTTGAGCTGGTTGAGGGTGGAGGTGACCTGTATGGCGGCGACGGCCTTGCCCTTGGCCAGCTGGGACACCGAGCTCTCGAAGGAGGTGCCGAGCGGGTCCTTGGAGAAGCAGCCGCGCTTGTCCATCTCCAGGTACTTGTCCATCGCGGTCTTCCACCCGGAGCCGGCGAAGGTGGCGGAGCCGGCCTTCATCTTCTGGTCGAAGTCGGGCGTGGTCGCGTAGACGGTGGTGGGGACGAGGGCGTAGTCGACGAGCTGGGTGACCCAGTCGGTCTGGTTGCCGAGGGCGAAGGCGACCTTGCCCTTCGCCTTGGCGGTGTCGCAGAACGCCAGCGTCTCGGTCCAGGTGGTGGGGATCTTGGCGCCGGCCTCGTCCAGGGCCTTCTTGTTGTAGAGGGCGCCGATGCCGACGAAGGTGAGCGGGACGACGTAGGTCTTGCCGCCGACCTGGGTGACGGGCTTGATGCCGGACGGGATCTGGGCCGTCCAGGGCCGTCCGGACAGGTCGGCGAGGTAGCCGGTGGGGGCGAGGACCTCGATCGCGCCGGGGTTGCCGTTGCCGGGCCAGGCGAAGAACACGTCGGGGGCGGTGCCGGACGACAGCTGGGTGCGCAGCGTGCCCTGGTACTGGTCGGTGTCGGCGTAGGAGGCGGTGATGTCCACGCCGGGGTTGTGCTGCTTGAACGCCTTGATGACCGCCTCGGTGCCGGCGCGGTCGGTGGCGACGGCCGACACGCGCAGGCTCTTGGAGCCGCCGGAATTCGCGTTGGTGCCGCTGCTGCACGCGGCGGCGGACAGGGCGACGGCCGAGACCGCGCAGACGGCGGTCAAGCGATTGATCTTGGACATGGTCTTCCTCAGGGGGTGGGCAGGTCCTGGGCCAGGACGGGGGACAGGGACGGGGACGGGCCGGCGGCGGGGGGCGTCGCACTGAAGTCGTAATGGCCGCCGCGAAGACGGACGGTCACGGAATGGCCGGAGCGCTCGACGACGCGGAGGCCCTCGACCGCCGCCAACGGCGCGCCTCCTTCGGTCACACCTTCGGGAGCCTCGGTCGGCACGGTCAGCGTGGCGTTGACGCCGGGCGGGACGGTGACCTGGAGGAGAAGCCGGCCCGCTTCCAGGGACCAGCCGCATTCGACGATTCCGCGGGCGGTCTCCTGGCGGGCGCGGGCCCAGGTCAGCCGTCCGCCGACGGCGGGGGCGAGGTGGAGTTCGCGGTAGGCGACCGAGCCCGGGGCCTGGCCGATGCCGGCGACTCCGCCGTACAGCCATTCGCCGACCGATCCGAGGCTGTAGTGGTTGAAGGAGTTCATCGCGGGCGGCTTGATGCCGTGCTCCTCGGTCCAGCCGTCCCAGCGCTCCCAGATCGTGGTGGCGCCGTGCCGGATGGAGTACGCCCAGGACGGATAGGTGTCCTGGTGCAGCAGCGCGTAGGCCAGGTCGTGGCGGCCGTGCGCGGCGAGGACCGGGCACAGCAGCGCGACGCCGACGAAGCCGGTGGTCAGGTGGTGGTCGCGGGCCTCGATGTCGGCGGCGAGCCGGTCCACGGCGGCCGGCACGGCGCGTTCGGGAAGCAGGCCGAAGGCCAGGGCGAGCAGGTAGCCGGTCTGGGTGTCGCCCGCCACGCGGCCTTCGTCGGCGTCGACGAAGGCGTCGATGAACGCGTCCCGGATGGCGGTGTGGAGAGCGCCGTAGTGCTTGGCATCGTGCTCGGCGCCGAGGACTTCGGCGGTCCTGGCGACCAGTTCGGTGCTGCGTGCGAAGTAGGCGGTCGCCAGGACGTCGCGCGGGGTCTCGGCGTTGACCTGGAGCCAGTCGCCGTAGTGGTTGCCGACGCGGTGCCGCCACAGAAGGCCGGGGTTGTCGCGGTGGACGTGGTCGACCCACGCCTTCATGGCGGGGAAGCTGTGCTCCAGCACCCGCCGGTCGCCGTACTCGCGGTACAGGTGCCAGGGGATGATCACGCCGCCGTCGCCCCAGGCGGGCGCGCCCTCGCGGGTCATGCACAGTTCCGGGACGACGTCGGGGAACGCGCCGTCGGGGTGCTGGGCGTCGACCACGTCGCGCATCCAGCGGGCGAAGAACGCGGCGACGTCGGCGTTGCGGCAGGCGGTGGGCAGGAACACCTGCGCGTCGGCCAGCCAGCCGAGCCGCTCGTCGCGCTGCGGGCAGTCGGTCGGGACGGACACGAAGTTGCCGCGCTGCCCCCACCGGATGTTGGACTGCAACCGCATGACGGTGTCGTCCGAGCACGCGAACTCGCCGGTCCATGGGGTGTCGCTGTGCAGGACGCGTCCGGTGACGTCTTCTGGGGCCAGGTCGCCGGGGTGGCCGCTGACCTCGACGTAGCGGAAGCCGTGGAAGGTGAAGCGCGGTTCGAACACCTCGACGTCGCGTCCGGCGGCCACGTAGACGTCGGTGGCCTCGGCGGTGCGGAGGTTGTCGACGTACAGTTCGCCGTCGTCGAGGATCTCGGCGTGCCGGAGCTGGATGCGCTGCCCGGACGGTGCGTCGCGGACGGTCAGCCGGACGCGGCCGACCATGTTCTGCCCGAGGTCGACGATGAACCGGCCGTCCGCGCGGCGCTCCACCGAGCGGGCGTGCAGCTCCTCCAGCACCCGGACCGGACGGTCGGGCGCCGCCCGCAGGACACCGGTGCCCGTGCCCGCGACCAGGACGGGTCGCCAGCCGCCGTCATCGAAGCCGGGCTCGTCCCAGCCGGGCGGCTCGCGGCGGGCGTCGACGTACTCGCCCATGAGCAGGTCGGCATGCCGGATCGGTCCGGGGTGCTCGCGCCAGTCGCCGTCCGACAGCACCCAGCGGCGCGACCCGTCGGCGAAGTCCAGCAGGAGCTGGACGATCAGCTGCGGCGCCTCGCCGTAGTGCTGGGCGTGCCGCCGCGAGTCGAAGCCGACGAAGCCGCTCCACCAGCCGTCGGCCAGGACCGCGCCGATCACGTTGCCGCCCTCGCGCAGCAGGTCGCCGACGTCGTAGGTCTGGTACAGGACGCGGTGCCGGTACTCGGTCCATCCCGGGGCGAGTTCCGCGTCGCTTACCCGACGGCCGTTGAGACGCAGTTCGTACAGGCCGCGTGCGCTGACGTAGGCGCGGGCTCGCACCAGCGGCTTGTCGACGGTGAAGGCGCGCCGCAGATGCGGGCAGGGGGCCAGGTGGCGGGTGCGTTCCGTGCGGTCCTCGACGGCGGGCGGGTCCTGCGGTGGCGCCGCGTCCTGGTCGCGGGCGATCCAGGCCGCTTTCCACTCGTCCGGGTGCAACAGTCCGGTCTCGAACCACGAGCCCGCCGTGCCGCTCTCCGCGCCGTCGGCGTCCCAGACGGTGACGCGCCAGTGGTAGCGGGTCGAGGACTGCAGCGGCGGCCCGTCGTAGGGGATCAGCAGGGTGTCGGTACTGGTCACGCGCCCGGTGTCCCAGAGCAGGCGGCCGTCGCGGAGGTCAGCCTCTGAGAGCGCGACCGTGAGCCGGTAGGCGCCCTGGACATCGCCTCGCCGCGACGATCGCAGCTTCCACGACAGGCGGGGCGTCGGTTCGTCGAGGCCGAGAGGCTCGTCGAGTTGCTCGCAGGTGAGCCCGTAAGGCGTCAGCGACACGGTGATCGGGGGCACGGCTGGCACGGTGATCGGGGGCACGGTCATCCCTTCAGTCCTCCGGCGAAGCCCTTGATGATGTGCCGCTGCATGGCGAAATAGACGGCCAGGATCGGCAGCATCGCCAGGACCAGCCCCGCGAACACCAGGTTCCATTGCGAGACGTACTGGCCGAGGAACCCGAAGATGGCGACGGGGATCGTCTGCTGGTCGCTGCCGCTGAGATACAGGAAAGGAGTCAAGAAGTCATTCCAGACGAAGATGGCGTTGAGGATGATGACCGTGCCGGTGATGGGGCGGAGCAGAGGGAACAGGACGCGCCAGAAGAGCTGCATCGGCTGGGCGCCGTCGATGAGCGCGGCCTCTTCGTAATCGCGGGGGATCGCCCGCAGGAACCCCGTGTAGAGGAAGGTCGCGAAAGGGATCTGCAGGCCGCTGTAGAACAGCACCAGCGACCACAGCGTCCCCAGCAGGTGCAGGTCGCGGATCGTCTGGTACAGGGGCAGCAGCGCGAGCTGGAAGGGCAGCAGGAGACCCAGCATGACCAGCCAGAACAGCCACCGCGACCAGCGGGCGGTCACCCGCGCGAGCGGGTAGGCGGCCATGGCCGACAGCACCACGATCAACGCCACGCTCAAGGCGGTGACGATGACGCTGTTGACGATCGCGCCGGCGAGTCCGGCGTCCCGCCAGGCGTCGGCGTAATTCCGGAGGGTGGGGGACGTCGTCGGCATGACCGCCGAGGAGCCGTCGTGCGGATCCCGCAATGAGAGGTTCACCAGGATGTACAGCGGGAACGCCATCACCACGGTGACCGCGATCATCAGGATCTCGCGCAGGAGGGTGCGCGCCGAGTAGCGGTTCACCGGGCCGACCTCTCCTGCCGCCGCAGCAGCCCGTACTGGCCACTGGAAATGATCGCGACGAAGACCGTGAGCACGATCGCGATCGCGACGCTGTAGCCGTACTCGTTGAACTGGAAGGCGTTCTTGTAGATGAGCGTCGACAGCGTTTCGGTCGAATTCCCCGGCCCGCCGCCGGTCATCACCCAGACCTGGTCGAAGAGCTTCAGGCCGCCGATGATCGACAGCATCAGGTTGATGGTGGTCGCGGGCGCCAGCAGGGGGAGCACGATGCTGCGGAACCGCTGCCAGGCGCCCGCTCCGTCGACCGCCGCGGCCTCGTAGATCTCGGCCGGGATGCCCTGCAGCCCCGCCAGGAAGATGACCATCGAATAGCCGGCGAACTGCCAGACGATCACGCCGATCACGCTGCCCAGGGCCAGATTCCCCTCGCCCAGCCAGTTCTGCTGCCAGGATCCCAGCCCGACCCCGTCCAGCAGGCTGTTGATCGCCCCGTCCGGCGCCAGCATGTACTTCCACAGCGCCGCGGTCACCACCGGCGTCATCACCGCCGGCGCGAACAGCAGCACCCGCAGCACGAACCGGCTCTTGATCAGGCTGTGCACGCCCATCGCCAGCGCCAGCCCCAGCGCGTTCTGGACCACGGTGATCGCCACCGCGATGATGAGCGTCTGCCGGAGCGCGCCGCGCGCCGCCGGATCCGACCACATCTGCCGGAAGTTGCCGAGCCCCACGAAATGCTTGGCCGGGTTCAGGCCGTCCCAGTCGGTGAAGGCGAAGCCCGCCCCCTTGACGCTCGGCACCAGCACCACGAACACGTAGAGCGCGAGCGCGGGAAGCACGAACCACGCAGGTGTCCGTGCCCGCCGCCGCCGGTGCGACGACCACCTCGGGCGTGTCCCGGTGGATGCGGTACGCCGACCGACCGCGGTGGTCGTGCGCGACCCGGGGGCTTCCATGCCTGACGTCACCTCCTCGGTGTGTCGCGCGGACATCAGCACCTCCCAGCGCCGTACGCGCATCGCGCACGACAGATGACGATCTCGTTTCGGACGGGTGAACCACGTCACCGGCTAGTGAGGGATGGTGCGCCCGTAGTCATGGCCGCCGATAGCCCGCTATGGTCCTGCGGTAGCACGATGTTCACCTCACCTCGCCGGCACGCGGACGGATCAGGATCCACGCCATGGAAGAACCGCCCGTCGGGACGGCCAAGGGATTGCTGTACTTCACCGACGGCTCCCTTGCCTACGCCGGCCACTACCTCCACCAGGGGCACCACCCGGTCCACACGCACAGCTTCATGGAGATCGCCGTGGTCACCGGCGGCCGGGGCATGCACCGGTCGCTCGACGGCCGCAGGAGTCTCCAGGTCGGGGAGGTCGTCCTGCTCCGGCCGGGG
This sequence comes from Actinomadura napierensis, assembly GCF_039529375.1. Classification (NCBI taxonomy): domain Bacteria; kingdom Bacillati; phylum Actinomycetota; class Actinomycetes; order Streptosporangiales; family Thermomonosporaceae; genus Actinomadura; species Actinomadura napierensis. Next base: position 66,418 of record NZ_BAAAMR010000010.1, on the reverse strand, counting down.
GTCTGGCACGGCTACGAGGACTGCCAGGACCTGGACCTGTACAACTGCTGCTTCAGCACCGAGCTCCTGCACCGCGAACTCGCCTGGACCCGCGAGGACCCGCTCCTCGGATACCTGCTGTGGACCGCGCCCAACTCCATGCAGCGCCGCGGCATGCTCACCACGCGGCTCGACGCACAAGCGCTCAAAGCATCGGTCGTTCACCTCGACGCCCTCGACCGGCTCAGCCGCCAGAGCATCGACCACCACCGCGGCGACATCATCGGCCGCCTCACGCTGTTCCTGAGCCACCTCGCCCGGGCCGTCGCCGAGCACCGCGCGCCGGGATCAGGGCCCGCCCACCCCGCGGTGGTGCAGGCGATGCGACTGCTGGAGGCGCGCATGGCGCACCGGTGGACGCTCACCGAGCTCGCCGACGAACTGCACCTGTCGCCCCGCTACCTGGTGCGGATCTTCAAGACCACGACCGGCCTGCCCCCGATGGCCTACCTCGCCCAGCACCGCGTCGAGACCGCCGCCTCGCTGCTGCTGCACACCGACCAGTCGATCACCCAGATCGGCCAGGCCGTCGGCTGGGCCGACCAGAACTACTTCGCCCGCCGCTTCAAGGCCCACTACGGACTGTCGGCCACCACCTACCGGCAGCGGTTCACCCACAACGCCGTCGGCCTGCGCCCGTCTGAACGCGTCTCCTCGCAGGCGTGTTGACGGGCCAGGCGGCCTTGCCGATTTTCCTCTCATCCAATGAGAAAGCCGTGGTCGTCAAAGGTCGCTCGGATGATGCTCGGAACTCCACCCCTGGATTGCGAGGAACGTCCTCATGGCGATCGACATGCCTGCGGCGGATGCGCCGTCCGCCTCTCGGCCCGCGGCGGCGAACCCGTCCAGCGTGACGGACCTGCTGGTCGCGGCCAAGACTCCGGTCTCCGACGGCGTGGTGACGCTGACGCTGGCGCGCCCGGACGGCGGGCGGCTGCCGGACTGGGCGCCCGGCGCGCACATCGACCTCGTGCTTCCGAACGGCCTGACCCGGCAGTACTCGCTGTGCGGCGACCGCTGGGACGCCCGCACCTACCGGATCGGCGTGCTGCGCGAGCCGGCCGGCCGCGGCGGGTCGGCCTTCGTCCACGAGGAACTGGAGACCGGTGACCTGGCCGGGCTCGGCGGGCCGCGCAACAACTTCCGCCTGGCCCCCGCCGAGCGGTACCTGTTCGTCGCCGGCGGGATCGGGATCACGCCGCTGCTGCCCATGATCGTTCAGGCGGAGATGCTGGGCGTCGAGTGGCGGCTGCTGTACGGCGGGCGCACCCGCTCGTCGATGGCGTTCCTGGACGAACTCGCCCCCTACGGCGACAAGGTCACGGTATGCCCCGAAGATGAGCACGGCCTCCTCGAACTCGACGCGTGGCTACCCGAGACGCCGGATGGCATGAAGGTGTACTGCTGCGGCCCTGGCCCGCTGCTGGACGCGGTGGAACGGCGATGCGCCGCCTGGCCACCCGGCTGCCTGCGCACGGAACGCTTCGTCGCCGCCGATCAGGACATGACCTCCGCCGACACGTCCTTCGAGGTGGAACTGCGACGCTCGGGTCGGACCCTCAGCGTCGCCCGCGACCAATCGCTCCTGCAGGCGCTCGGCGACGCGGGCGTGCCCGTCCTGTCGTCGTGCCGCCAAGGACTGTGCGGGACCTGCGAGACGACCGTCCTGGACGGCGTACCCGACCACCGCGACTCGCTGCTGGACGAGACCGAACGCGCCGCCGGCGACTGCATGTTCGTGTGCGTGTCCCGCTCCAACAGCCCCCGCCTCGTCCTGGACCTGTGACCCGCGAGGAGAACCCGATGACCGCCACCACCGCTCCACCGTCGCTGAGCGCCGACCCCTTCGACGAAGAGATTCTGCAAGACCCCCTGGCGTTCCAGGCCGAACTGCGCGACGCCGGCCCCGTCGTCCATCTGCCCCGGTACGACGTTTACGGACTCGCTCGCTACGAGCAGGTCCACACCGCACTGACCGACTGGCAGTCCTTCCAGTCCGGCGCGGGCGTCGGACTCGCCAACTTCCGCCACGAGAAGCCATGGCGTCCGCCGAGCCTCCTGCTGGAGGCCGACCCTCCCCGCCACGACGCGCCACGAGCCGTCCTGACCAAGATCCTCGGCCCGCGCGCGCTGCGGCGGCTGCGCGAGGCATGGCACGCCGACGCCGAAGCCCTCGTCGACGAGGTGCTCACCGACACCGAGTTCGACGCCGTACCGGCGCTGGCCCAGGCGTTTCCGCTGCGGGTGTTCCCCGACGCGGTCGGCCTGCCCCGCGACGGCCGCGAGCACCTCCTGCCCTACGGCGACCACGCTTTCAACGCCTTCGGCCCGCAGAACGCCCTGGTCGCCAAGGGCACGCCGCGGGTCGCCGAACTGTCGGGCCGGGTGAACGCGCAGTGCGCCCGCGACAACCTCACCGACGGCGGGTTCGGCGCGCGGATCTGGGCGGCGGCCGACCACGGCGACATCACCCACGAGCAGGCCCCGCTGGTGGTCCGCTCGCTGCTGACCGCCGGCGTCGACACCACCGTCCACGCGCTGGCCGCCATCATCTACGCCTTCGCCACCCACCCCGACCAGTGGCAACGCCTCCGCCACGACCCCGCGCTCGCGCGCGTCGCGTTCGACGAGGCGGTGCGATGGGAGTCACCCGTCCAGACCTTCTTCCGCACCGCCACCACCGACGTCGAGATCGCCGGCACCGCGATCCCCGAAGGCAGGAAGATCCTGATGTTCCTCGGCGCCGCCAACCGCGACCCGCGCCGCTGGACCTCACCCGACGCCTTCGACCTGTCCCGCGACCCGTCCGCGCACGTCGGCTTCGGGATGGGGCTGCACCAGTGCGTCGGCCAGCACGTCGCCCGCCTGGAAGCCGAAGCGCTGCTGACCGCCCTCGCCCGCCGCGTCCGCCACATCGAACCGACCGCGACGCCGGCGCGCCACCTCAACAACACCCTGCGCTCCTGGGCCTCAATGCCCATCCGCATCGCCCGAGCCTGATCCGGCCGTTCACAAGAAAGATCTGCACCAAGTCCCACAGAGCCCGGCGCCCGTGCCCGGATCGGACGGCGGCGCGGTATCCGCCCGCGAACGTCGGGCCGGCAGGCTACGGTGCGGGGGCATGGATGATCGCCCCCTGCCCGAGGATCCGCCGACCGGTCCCGGATACTTCCCGCGCCGCGGTGGAGCCGCCGGTGAGGTTCCCGAGATCGACACCGCCGCCGCGGCGACCGTCCGTGCCGAGGTGGAACGCAACGAGGCTCTGATCGCGGCGGTGCTGCGGAGCGGCGGCACCGATCAGCAGGTCGGGGAGCGGGTGCGGCATCACCTGTCCGGCGAGCCCGATCCGCTGGGGGCGGGAGCGCTCGCGGCGATCGTGGTGAGGTTGACCGACCGCGGCAACGGTCCCGTCCTGGCGGACGGCTGGGTCGGCGAGCACGGGCTCGCGTTCGCGGCATGCGCGTTCGTCGAGCGGCATGCGGTCATGGTCGAGAAGGCCGCACCGCCGCGGTGGGTCCGGTTCCTGACGGAGACCCCCGCCAGCCCCCGGCACTGGGTGGACGAGGGGACGGCGCGCAAACTGCGGCAACTGCTCGCCGCCGCCCCCGAGCGGGAGCACCGGGCCGCGGTCGGGCGACTCGGCGGGCATCGCCGGGATCCGCTGCGCAGGGCCCTGGTCTCCTTCCTGGTCCCCGACCGCACCGACTGGGTGGCCGAGTGCTGCGCCGAGGACGCCGGCGTCCAGGCCGACACGGTGCACTGGCTGCTGATGTGCTCGGTGGGTTCGGCGGAGCACCTCGCCCTGCTCGGAGCACGCGCCGGGCTCCGTCCGGACGAGGCCGTCCTGCCCGTCATGAGCACGCTGATCGAGGGCCTCGGCGCCGGCGCAGTGCCGCTCCTGGGCGACGTCATCCCCGGCGCCCCGGCGCCGTTGCAGGTCATGGACGCGCTCGCGGGCGTCCCCAGCGACGAGGCGTTGCGGATCCTGCTGACGCACGCCAGGGATCCGGACGCCCATGCGCGCGCGGTCCGGGCGATCGAGCGGTTCCCGGTGCGGGCCGTGCCCGTGCTGGCGCGGCTGGCCGGGACCCGCCCGGCGGTCGCCGAGCTGCTCGGCCGTCACCTGCGCTCGCATCCGCGGCTGGTCGGGTCGGTCGTCCCGGCGCTGCCGGAGGCCGACCGCATGACGGCCGAGAGGCTCGGACCGCCGGCGCCGCGTCCCGAGAAACCCGTCCCGTGGACGGCGCCGGCGCCGGCACCGGTCGGATGGGTCGACGTGACGCGGCTCCCGCAGATCCTGCTCAAGGGCCGCGAGCACGCCCTGCCCGCCGACGTCACCGGCCACTTCGTCGCGATGCTCGCGGACGGGCACCCGGGCGTCGCGGCCGTCGCCGACCTGTGCGATCCGGGCTCGCTGGCCGAGTTCGCCTGGGCGCTGTTCGAGACCCACGAGTTCCGCAGGCTGCCCCGACCGGACGGGGGGTGGGTCCGCGCGGCCCTCGCACGGTTCGGCGACGACACCACGGCGCGGCGCCTCACCCCGATCGTCGGCGACTGGCCGAAGAGCAAGCGCCACCGCGAAGCCCGGCTCGCGCTCGGGGTGTTCACCGGGATCGGCACCGACGCGGCGCTGCGGCAGCTCGACCACCTCGCCCGCAAGGCCAGGTTCAGAGGCCTGCGGGAGGCGGCGGAACGAGAGCTGGACCGGGCCGCGCGCGAACGCGGCCTCACCGCCGAGCAGCTCGCCGACCGCCTCGTCCCCGACCTCGACCTGGACGCGGACGGCGCCCTCGTCCTGGACTACGGCCCCCGCCGCTTCACCGTCGGCTTCGACGAGCGGCTCGCACCCTACGTCACCGGCCCCGGCGGCAAGCGCCGCGCGTCCCTGCCCAAGCCCGCCGCCACCGACGACCCCGAGACGGCGCACGCCGCATACGAGCACTTCAAGCAGCTCAAGAAGGACGTGCGCGCCATCGCCGCCGGCCAGGTCGCCCGCCTGGAGCGGGCCATGGTGACCGGCAGGTCATGGACGGCGGCCGAGTTCCACGCCCTCTTCGCCGGCCACCCGCTGGTCCGGCACATCGCGCGCCGCCTCGTCTGGGCCACCGGCGAAGGCGAGGCGTTCCGCCTGGACGAGGACCGCACGCTCAGCGACGTCCACGACGACGCGTTCACCCTGCCCGCCACCGCCCGCGTCACCATCCCGCACCCGGCGCTGCTCCCTCTCGGCACCTGGTCGGAGATCTTCGCCGACTACGAGATCCTGCAGCCGTTCCCGCAAATCGGGCGGACCGTGCACACCCTCACCGACGCCGAGCTGAAGGGCGGCCGTCTCGAACGCTTCGAAGGGCGCACCGTCCCCCTCGGCCGGGTCCTGGACCTGGACCGTCGCGGCTGGGAGCGCCATCGCCCGTCCGGAAGCCCGGAGCAGGTCTGGGTCTCCCGCCCCGCGGCCGACGGCCTGCACGTCATGATCACACTCAGTCCCGGGATCGCCGTCGACCCGGAGGACCGCGTTCCCGAGCAGCGCCTGACGGACGTCCGGCTCAACGACCGCCCCGCCGGTTTCGGCGACCGCGTCGGCGCACACACCTTCGGCGAGCTCGACCCCGCCACGGCCTCCGAAATCCTCACCGACCTCATCGGCCTGGTCGGCCCCACGGAACGGCCCTGACCGGTCAACGTGTGGAGCAGTGGCAGCGGGAGGTGACGGCGATCCGCATGGCGGGTTCATGGCGGCCCGCACCTCGGTCGCCGATCCTGCGGTCCAGGCCGCCGTAGACGCCCGGCACCAGTTCGTGTGCCGGACCTGGACCCCGGACGCGGCCGCGCAAAAGGTGCCACCCGCCCAGAACGAACCCGATGTGTTCGCACAGCCGTGGTACCTGCGGGCGATGAACTTGATCGCCGCGTCCGTTGGAGCGACGTTCGTTCTCGGGGTTGCGCTCGACCGGCCTTCGCCCAGTCCAGCGCTGATGACCATTGCAGGGGCCGGTGCGTGGACCCGAGTACGTCGATCCTGGTGCGGGCTCAGCCGAGTTTCGGGGTGGTGCGGGCGATGATCGGGACTAGGTCCAGGCCGGGCGGGAGGGTGCCGAAGGCGGAGCCCCAGTCGCCGGCGAGGCGGGTGGCGCAGAAGGCGTCGGCGATGGCGGGGTGACCGTGCCTGACCAGCAGCGAGCCCTGCAGGACGAGCGCCATCCGCTCGACGATGCGGCGGGCGCGGACCTGGACGGTGGCGAGGTCCTGGAGGGAGTCCTTGACCCCGGTGACGGCGGCGTCGAGCCGCGGGTCGGCTCCGGCGGCCCGGCCGACCTCGGCGAAGAACGCCTCGACGGTCTGCGGCTCCTTGGCCATCGCCCGCAGGACGTCCAGCGCCGCCACGTTGCCTGAGCCCTCCCAGACTCAGCGGAGCTGTTGATTTTAAGGAAAATCGCAGGTAGACGTACCTTTTAATCGCGCATGATGGTGGCTGGTGTGGGGCTGTGCCAGGCAGTCCACTAGCCGATTCGCTAACTCGTTCTCCGGTTGAGAGGAGGAGTCGATGCGGCAGCCGTACGTAGTCAGGAAGGTAAGCAAGCGCACCGGGGCGACCCGGTACACGGGGATGTACTACGACAGGACCGAGACGCCTCGGTCGGCCGGCACCTACGACAACGAACTGGAGGCGCTGACAGCGGCTCGCCGGGAGCAGAACAGACGTGAGAGCGGAGTCCTGGGGGAGATGACGCTGGCGCAGCGGCGCGCCATGACGTTCGAGGAGTTCTGGCCGGTCTTCCAGCGGCATCACCGGGTCGAGCCGAACACGATGCAGACGTACTTCGGGACCTGGATCAATCACGTCCGTCCGTACCTGAAGGCCGACCGGGTGGCGACAATCGACTCGGCCCGCGCCATCCAGTACTTCACCTGGCTGGCGGAGGCAGGGCAGACGGTGAACACGCGGCGGTCCTGCCGGACGGTCCTCTCCGCCATGATCGCCCTTTCGATCCGGCTGGGCTACCGCAGCGACAACCCCGTCCGGGGACTGAACGTCGGTAAGCAGTCCGCGCACAAGAACATCAAAGTCATCAACGAGACGGTGTTCTGGGAACTGTGCGACAAGCTGCCGTTGCCAACGCAGCGGCTGTTCGCCGAGTACATCATCTCCAGCGGAGTTCGCTTCTGTGAGGCGATCTCCTTCCAGGAAGGAGATCTGGACTACGACACCGGCATGCTGAAGGTGTGCAGGTCGACTGTGGAGGTGGCGCAGCAGTTCCACCCGACCGGTGGTCGGTTCGTGACCCGCCCCTACACCAAGAACGGCGAGCACCGCCGATTCAAAATCGGCAGACCGCTGGTGGAGAAGATCCGCGCCCACGTCCAAGAACACGGACTGAAAACCGATGACCTGATCTTTCCGGTGCGGCTGTTCAAACCGGACACGGCGTGGGTTAACCTCCCACGCTGCACTGAAGAGGAGATGCAGGCCGCCGCCAAGACCGGCTTCATCTCGCCCGTGACCGGAGCACGGGTCACTCACACCAAAGTTAGTACTTACCGTAAGCACGGGTGCCGGTGTGGGCCGTGCGTGCAGGCATTCCGCGACTACCGGTCGGCGTATCGGGTGCAGGCGATGGCTCGCAAGGGCAAGGTGGCTCGCCAGCGGGTCCGCCGGGACGGTAACGACTACCTGGCGTCTAGTGAGTGGAGCACCATGTGGATCCCGGCCCGTAGGGCCGTCGGCGTCGACATAACCCCGTACCAGCTGCGCCACTCCCACGCCTCGCTCCTGCTGGCGCACGGTGTCCCGCTGCCGGACGTCCAGGCTCGGCTGGGCCACCACGATCTGACCTCCACCACCCACTACGTGTGGGCGCTGGCTGAGGAAAGCGAAGCCGCGGCAACCACGATGAATGTGCTGCTGGGTTATGAGGCCAAGCAACCGGACCCGCAGGAGGCGATGCTGGCGCGCATGGAGAGGATGATGAACCGCATGCAAGCCATGATCGACCCTCCCCTCGCACGCCGGATCGCAGCCGAAAGCTCCACCTCCCGTCCAGACCTGCACCTGGTCACCGACACCCTCACCGCCATGCAAATCCCAACAGGCAACTGATACTCCTGCCGCACTCGCAGACCTCAGGCTGATGGAGGCCGGGACACGTGGTCGCCAGCGCGCTGGCGGCCACGTACCTGATCAGGGACCGCCCCCGTAGGTGTGGGGCCGACCGGACGCCCCATCGCGCGAAAGCTCGACGACGGGAATCATCCCCGCGGCCGTGGGGCCGACATCCAGACCGAGTGCGCCCAAGACGTTGCCGAGGAACCATCCCCGCAGGCGCGGGGCCGACCCCTACTCCTACAGCACGCGCCGCGCCGTCTGGGAACCATCCCCGCAAGCGCGGGGCCGACTCGGTCACTGGCGACGGCGCCCGCGTCTACCGAGAACCGTCCCCGCAATCGCGGGGGCGACGGCGCGCTGGAGGCGTACGCCCTGGGGTGCCTGGAACCATCCCCCGCAGGCGCGAGGCCGACCGCAACCGCAGCGCGTAGTCGCCGTCGAGCGCCGAACTATCCCCGCAGGCGCGGGGCCGATGGTTTCGAGATGCCGTTCACGGCGCGGGTCACCGAACCATCTCCGCAGGCGCGGGGCCGACCGGCCGGGCGAGGAGGGGCGGCGGCGGCCGGCGGAACCATCCTCGCAGGCGCGAGGCCGACGCGAGCGTCACGACGACGCAGATCTACACCGCGGAACCATCCCCGCAGGCGCGGGGCCGACCCCCGCCAAATCCCGGCACTCAGCCCCGCCAGAGAACCATCGCCGCAGGCGCGGGGCCGGCCGAAGCCCTGGCCGGTCGGCCGGGGCTTTCTGCGAACCATCCCCGCGGGCGCGGGGCCGATGCGATCCATGACCAGTCGGTGGCGCGCGGACCGGAACCATCCCCGCAGGCGCGTGGCCGACGGGCCGGCCGCCTCGAGGGCGATGAACTCGCGCGAACCATCCCCGCAAGCGCGGGGCCGACTTCCACAGCCACGTCGCGACCGCCGCCACTAGCGAACCATCCCCGCAGGCGCGGGGCCGACCCGCCTACCTGTATGTAGAGGTAGCGGACCACCGAACCATCCCCGCAGGCGCGGGGCCAACGCGCGCGCCGATCCCCCGGGCACGGATGCGCTCGAACCACCCCCGCAGGCGCGGGGCCGACATGCGGGTCCCGTACCAGCCGGTGGTCGAGAGCGAACCATCCCGCAGGCGCGGGGCCGACTGAGGCCTGGCCTTGAATCACCAGGCCCCCAGAGAACCATCCCCGCAGGCGCGGGGCCGACAGATGGAGGACCACGCGGGCATCGCCCGGTCAGGAACCATCCCCCGCAGGCGCGGGGCCGACTGCGCGGCGGTGTCGTACAGCGCGACGGTGCCGGAACCATCCCCGCAGGCGCGGGGCCGACAGAAGGAGTCGGAGTCTTCGAGTACACCGACCAGAACCATTCCCGCAGGCGCGGGGCCGACATCGACCACCCCAACTCGGGGATCTCGATGACGGAACCATCCCCGCAGGCGCGGGGCCGACGCCCGTTACCGCTCGCCACGTCGTGCCCTCCTCGAACCATCCCCGCAGGCGCGGGGCCGACCCCTCGACTGCAAGCGCCAATGACGCGCCGGCCGAACCATCCCCGCAGGCGCGGGGCCGACCTGGTCTTGCCAGGGGTGGGCGTCGCTGATCGAGAACCATCCCCGCAGGCGCGGGGCCGACATCGACGCCTTCGGGCCGTACAGCTCCTTGCGGGAACCATCCCCGCAGGCGCGGGGCCGACGCCCGCGGCCTCACGATGAGTGACCCCGTTCCGGAACCATCCCCGCAGGCGCGGGGCCGACTTCCCACATCTGCGCGCCGCCGTTGACGTCGAAGAACCATCCCCGCAGGCGCGGGGCCGACGCGGGGGCCGGCTAGAGCCCCCGCCCCGATGGGGAACCATCCCCGCAGGCGCGGGGCCGACTGAGACCGTCTCCTGCTTGCGATGCGGTGGTGATGAACCATCTCCGCAGGCGCGGGGCCGACGGGGCCGGTACATGCGGCGGCTCCTGGACGCCAGAACCATCCCCGCAGGCGCGGGGCCGACCCGGTCTTGGTGTCGACGCAGACCCGCAGCACGGAACCATCCCCGCAGGCGCGGGGCCGACACATGGTGGGCCGCCGGCGGCCAAGACGAACGGGAACCATCCCCGCAGGCGCGGGGCCGACTCGCAAGGGGAGAAGGACGGCGTCGCCTACCAGGAACCATCCCCGCAGGCGCGGGGCCGACCGCCAGTTCCGGGCCGCCACGCGACGCGGCAGGGAACCATCCCCGCAGGCGCGGGGCCGACGGTCTCCGGGGTGGTGTCGGGGTAGGGGAACAGGAACCATCCCCGCAGGCGCGGGGCCGACGATAGCTGGACGGGCAAGAGCGTGGCCAATCTGGAACCATCCCCGCAGGCGCGGGGCCGACCGGCGCGTCCCCATGGACGTCCCAGGGGGCGACGAACCATCCCCGCAGGCGCGGGGCCGACGGCGCGCTGCCCATGACCGAGGCGTACTGCTCCGAACCATCCCCGCAGGCGCAGGGCCGACAGCGCCAGGGCGGTGCGGTGAACATCACCGACAGAACCATCCCCGCAGGCGCGGGGCCGACTGAGTCGACCCGACGGCGCGGAACCGTCGTCCTGAACCATCCCCGCAGGCGCGGGGCCGACTCGCCCTACTCCCGCCTGTTCAGCACCCGGAGCGAACCATCCCCGCAGGCGCGGGGCCGACCTACCCGCGGCCGGGCACGCCGTGCGCGCCTACGAACCATCCCCGCAGGCGCGGGGCCGACGTCCCGCCGCCCGGGGCGATCTGCGCGGCGTGCGAACCATCCCCGCAGGCGCGGGGCCGACTGGGCGCAGCGCGTCAAGCCGGCCCCGCACCAGGAACCATCCCCGCAGGCGCGGGGCCGACGGCTGCCCGTTGCTGTGGGTGCGGTAGCGCAGGGAACCATCCCCGCAGGCGCGGGGCCGACCAGGTCGAAGGGGTCCCCGCCGGTGATGCGCGGGAACCATCCCCGCAGGCGCGGGGCCGACCAAACAGCTGCCCCGGCCGCCCGAGCGCGCCGAGAACCATCCCCGCAGGCGCGGGGCCGACACTTCCTGACCTGCGGCGTTACCGGCAAAGGGGCCGGTTTTCATTCGGTTGCTTTGTGATCATGATCAACGATGCTCGGGCTTGGTATCTCTGCCGCTGGTCGGCCCAGCCTATAGGGCGAACGGTTCTGTCAGTGGGCTCGGCTACCTTGCGCGCTGTGAGTACCGAGAGGTCGACCACGAGCGCTCCAAATCCTCTGGCGGTTCTGTGGGGCAAGAGCGCGGGCCAGGCCGGCGGACGTTCCAACTTGCTGCTGCAGCACCTGTTGGACACGGCTGCGGTTGCCGAGTTGATCTGGGATCACTATCTGGCGCCGTCGGTACGCAGGGTGCTCGATGGCGTTGCAGGTAAATGTGGGGGGCGTCAGTTGTTCGCCTGGCTGTGCGGGATCCACGATTTCGGAAAGGCGACTCCTGCGTTTCAGCACATGGATGCTGCTGGGGCGGCTCGCGTGCTTGGTGCTGGTCTGACGTGGGATCAGCGTGTGGTTGCGCGCCACCGCTGGCGTCATGATCGGGCAGGCGGTGCCCTGATGCGCAGGTCCCTCGCCGAGGCAGGTTGGGCAGAAGACAACATCGATTGGGTGTGGCCGCTGATCGCGGGTCATCATGGTCTGTTCCCCACGCTCGGCCATGCGGAAGAGCCTCCGCGCGCCCAAGGGCGGCTGAGCGGTAGAGGACTGGGATGGGACGCTGCGCGTCGGGCGTTGATCGATGTTTTCACGAGGGCGTTGGGGTTCGAAGGCATCGCAGAAGTCGAACCGGTGGGGTCGCCGAGTCGAGCGGTGCAACTGCAGTTGAGCGGTTTTGTCGTAATGGCGGACTGGATCGCCAGCGACCAACACCATTTTGAGGGCGTGGACGAGTTCGAGCGGGTGAGTCTTCAGGGGGCTCGGGATCGCGCTGGGGAAGCGTGGCAAAGGCTCGGGCTGCGCGGTGGTTGGGGTCAGTTGGATGAGCCCGCTGTGAGCGTTTTCGAGCAGCGTTTCGGGGACGATCCTCGCCCTTCACAGTCGATGGTGGTGGACGTCGTCAGCCGTATGAAGGCGCCTGGCCTGGTCGTAGTCGAGGCGCCGATGGGGGAGGGGAAGACGAAGGCGGCGCTGGTGGCCGCGGAGTTCTTGGCCGCCCGGTGGGGCATGGACGGGGTGTTCGTCGGGATGCCCACGCAGGCGACGTGCGATCCGATGTTCACCAATGTTCGGTCCTGGGTTGAGACGATCTCGCCTTCGCTGGCTTCCCAGGTGGCGCTGCTGCATGGCAAGCGGATGTTCAACAAGCAGTGGCAAGGGCTTCTCGGAGACGATGAGACTGCCGCAGATGACCGGTACACCGGTATCGCAGAAGACGAATTCGGTCTCGATGACCCTTACGGGGTGTCCGGCGGTTCGTGCTGTCCAGAGGCGGCTGCGGAGCGTCGCGCGCCGGCGGAATGGTTCCTTGGAGCCAAGCGTGGGCTGCTGAGCCCGTTCGTGGTGGGGACGATCGACCAGCTACTGTTCGCTGCCACTCGTACCAAGCACGTGATGCTGCGCATGGCGGGTCTGGCCGGCAAGGTCGTGGTCCTAGACGAAGTGCACGCGGCCGACGTCTATATGTCGCAGTTCCTGGCCGAGGGGTTGCGTTGGCTGGGGCAGGCACGGGTGCCGGTCGTGCTGCTGTCGGCGACCCTGCCGGCGGCGCAGCGCCGGGAGTTGGTAGCTGCCTACCTGGCGGGCGCGGGACACCACGAAGATTCGGACGCCTCGGAAAGCACGGCGATACCCGAGCCCACCGGCTACCCGAATGTGACGGCCGTGTGGAGGACGGAGACGTCGGTCGGGCGCCTGGTAGAGAACTGCGACTCCTGGCGAGGGGACCTGCAGGTCGAAGTGGAGGTTCTCCCGGAGCCCATCAATGCTGCGGCGCTGCCGGATGATGGGATGTCCACCGGAGATGCGCAGGTGCTCTCGCTACTGCGGAATCAGCTCGCCGAGGGCGGATGTGCCCTGGTGATCCGTAATACGGTCCTTCGCGCGCAGGACACCTTCGAGGCCCTGCACGGAGTGTTCGGCGATGACGTGCGCCTGCTGCATGGACGGCTCAACGCCAGCGACCGCGCCGATCGGACCGAGGAGTGTCTGCGGGCGTTGGGGCCGCCGCAGTCAGATGGTCCCGGCCGCCCTGCTCGTAGGATTCTGGTGGCGACACAACTCGCTGAGCAGTCGTTCGATGTGGACGCCGATCTGCTGGTCACGGATCTGGCTCCGATAGATCTGCTGTTGCAGCGAATCGGACGCACTCACCGGCACGTTGGTGTGCGGCGTCCACGGCCGGTTGTCGAGCCGCGTGTCGTCATCACCGGGTTTCGCCCTGAAGATGACGCGCCACCTGAGTTCCCGGCAGCCGCCGAAGCCATCTATGGCCGGTATCTGCTGTTGCGGACAGCGGCTCTGGTGTGCGCAGCCGCAGGTGAGCGCTGGTCGATCCCCGGGCAGGTCCCGCAGTTGGTCGCTGACGTATACGGCCGGGAACGCTATTCGGTCCCCGCGTCCTGGGCCGAGGCAGAACGTCAAGCACGTACCGACTGGGAGACCCGGCAGCGGGCACGAGCCGAGAGCGCCGAGCCTTTCCTGCTCGCGCGAGCCGGCGAACACACGCGACGCACTTTGGAGGGGCTGCATCGTGGCGGAATGAGCGAGGGACTGAGCGAGGAACGCCACCAGGCGGTCGTGCGCGACGGAGACCGGAGCGTCGAGGTGGTGCTGGTGCGACGAGACGATCGCGCCTACCGGGCTTTGTCGGGCAGATCGCTCGGGACACAAGGCGAGGCTTCCCGGGACGTGCTGGAGGACGTGCTCGGCGGAACCGTCCGTCTCCCCGCCAAGCTGACCGAGGCGGCCGAAGTGGACTTGGGGCCGCTGGGCGGGTGGCGCGATCACCCCTGGCTGCGCTACAGCCGCGCTTTGCCATTGGACGCGTCTGGTGCGGCTCGGCTTGGCGAACACACCCTCCGCTACGACCCGTCGCTGGGCCTGGTGGTGACAGGGCCACGCTGAAGAAGGCGGGACGGCAATCGCCGTCCCGCCTTCTCCCCGCTTCCGCGGGGCCAACTCGCTGCTCATACACAACCGAGAGCCATCCCCGTCGAGGCGGGGCTATCAATCCGGACCTGTCCACCGTAAGGCCGCGTCTGGCCAACCCTGTCATATCCCCGACGGCTCGCGGCTGACCGAGCTACGGTCGATTCCTCTATACAGAACCGTTTAAGGAAACGACGATGCCTGCATTCGACCTGGTCATCGAGGAATGGTTGCGTACGCGGCTCGGTGACGGGCAGACCATTGAACCGATGGGGCTGCGAGGGGCCCTGCACCGTGCCGGCGATATCAGCGAGATCGTCGTCGACCTTCCGACGCAGGCGCCGGCGTTGCTGCGGCAGGTGCTCCTGCCGATCGTCGTGGACGCTCTGGGAGTTCCGGCCGATCGCCGAGTGTGGGCGGCAAGGTTCGCCCAGGGGGCTTTCAGCGAGGCGGAGCTGGCCAAGCTCGACGCTTACCTGGAAGAGCATCGTTCCCGGTTCGACCTGTTCCATCCAGAGACACCCTTCGCTCAAGTCGCCGGGCTGCGCACGGCCAGGGACGAGACGAAGGGGTCGGGGCTCCTGGTCGCTGTGGAGGCCACCGGTAACAACGTGCCGTTGTTCTCCGCGCGGACTGAGGGTGATCCGCCGCCGTTGACTGCGGCCGATGCGGCGATGTGGTTGCTGCATGCGCAGTGCTGGGACACTGCGGCGATCAAGACCGGTGCAGTCGGGGACCCGGTGGTCAAGTCCGGGAAGACGACGGGCAACCCTACGGGGCCCCTCGGGCAGTTGGGGGTGGTCGTGCCGGTCGGCCGGACTCTCTACGAGACTCTTATGCTCAACATCCCGATCGGTGTGGAGGGGCGGCTCGCGTCCCCTCAGTGGCGGCGCTCCATCGGCCCCGCCTGGGAGAGCCGGGCGGCGCAGGGGCTGTTGGACCTGTGGACCTGGCAGTCGCGACGGATCCGGCTCGTCCCCGAGCAGACTCCAGGCGGAATTCGCGTGACCAGCGTGCTCGTTGCGGCGGGCGACCGGCTCTCGATGACGCCCGACTGGGAACCGCACACGGCATGGCGCGTCGACAAACCCGCCAAGAAGACGGCGAAGTCAGCGAAGCCTGTGCCGCAGCGGCCGCTCCGGCACACGCCGGGCAAGGCGATCTGGCGTGGGATGAACGCACTGCTCGCCGTGGAGGCCCTCGAAACCGCGGCGTTTCACACCAGCGAGCTGCTCGACCAGATCAGCGGCCTGGAAGCCGAGGAGTTGATCGACGACCAGTACCCACTGCGGGCCGAGACCTTCGGAATGGTCTACGGCAACCAGTCCGCGATCATCGAGGACGTCCTGCACGACCTGACGCCGCTTCCGGTCGCGGCACTGCGCGCCAACGCCGGCGTTCGTTTCGCGGTGCTGGACGCCACTGAGCAGGCCGAGCAGCTGGCGCAGGCCGTCAACTACCTGTCGGCCGACCTGCGTCGCGCCAGCGGCCTGGAAACCATTCCTTGGGACAAGGGGCAACGCCCCGGTGAGCGGCTGCTATACCTGCTGGACCCGGTGATGCGGCGTCTGCTGCGCGGCCTTCAGACCGTCCAGAACGCCGAGATGCTCGACCGTGGGCTGCTGGCGTGGGAGCAGGAGGCTCGGCGGCTGGCGCTGGAGGTGGCCGAATCGGTGCACGCCGCCGTGCCGGAAAACGTGTTCGCGGGCCGCAGGACCAGGAAGCCCGACGGGACGCTGGCTGAGCCCTATCCCTTGGGCAGGGCGGTGAACGATTTCTACCAGCGGCTTAACCGCGTCCTGCCGCGCGCCAAGGACGAGCGCTAGATCGCACCCCTCACTCATTCGCGAGGTACTCATGTCTCAGCGTTATTGGAACCGCGTTGACACCAACGGCGACTGGCTCACCCGCGACCCGCGCACGGGCCGTCCACTCGGACCTCCACCCGGCGAGGATCTGGCAGCGCTTCGCGCCGGGCTGGGACGTGAAGCGGGCGAGGTCCCGTCCATGTGGCGGTTCTACACCTGCCCTGTAGACGACCAACTCGCCCAACGCGGCCGGGTTTCGGTCGAGCAGCGGGCCGAGCACGCCGCACTGGCCCTGTACGGGTTGCACCAGCAGTCCAAGCGAAGCTCGATGCACCATCCGAAGAAGCCGCTGGGGATGGCGTTGCACCGCCTGCACAGCAGTGGCCGCTTCAGCGCCCAGGCCGTGGACGCACGAGTCAACGCGGCCGCCACGACGACCAACCCCGCCGCGCTGCTCATGCGGCTGCGCGGCCTCATCGAGCAGCTCCGCGTCATCGGCGAGCCACTGGACTACGACGGGCTGATGCGACTCGTCCAGGACTGGCACTACGAGGACGGCCGTCGCGGCGCGCGCCGTCGCTGGGCCATGGAGTACCAGGTCTGGGCGCAGCGGAACGATGACGCTGCCGCCGACGGCACGGCCTCCGATGGAAGCAATCTTCTGTCCTGACCGGCGATACCGGGCCACCCTCACCACGAACGTCTTTCAAGGAGTCACGCATGCCCAAGCAGCAGTACGTCGAGTTCCACATCCTGCAGACCGTCCCGCCGGCGAACCTGAACCGCGACGACCAGGGAAACCCGAAGGAGGCGTTCTTCGGCGGCGTCCGTCGTTCCCGTGTCTCCTCGCAGGCATGGAAGCGTGCGGCCCGCATCGAGTTCGACCGGCACCTGCCCGAGGCCGACCAGTCAACCCGCACCAAGCAGATCGCCAAGCAGCTGTCCGGGCGGCTAAACGACCGCACCAGCCTGGAGCCCGAGCAGGCCCAGCGGCTGGCCGGGGCGTTGCTGGAGCCCCTGGGAATCAAGGCCGGACGCAAGGCCGGCGACACCGCCTACCTGCTGTACTACGGCTACGGTCAGCTCGACCGCATCGTCGACCTGGTCGCCGACCGCGCCACCGACTTCGCCGCGCTGTCCGACGACGAGCTGGCCGCCGCCGTCAAAGACCTGAAGATCGCCGACGAACTCAAGAACGGCCACCCGATGGGCGTCGCGCTGTTCGGACGGATGGTCGCCGACATCCCCTCCCTCAACGTCGACGCCGCCGCCCAGGTCGCCCACGCGCTGTCGACCCACCGCGTCGAGCTGGAAGCCGACTACTACACCGCGGTCGATGACGCCAACGAGCTCGGCGAGACCGGCGCGGGCATGATCGGCAGCATCGGTTTCAACTCAGCCACCCTCTACCGTTACGCCGCCATCGGCGTGCACCAGTTGGTCGACAACATCGGCTCCACCGAGGCGGCTCTGGACGCGACCCGCCAGTTCGGACGGGCGTTCGCGCTGTCCATGCCCACTGGGCACATCACCTCCTTCGCCCACCGCACCCGGCCCAGCCTGGTCGCCGTCGTCGTCCGCAATGACCAGCCCGTCAACCTGGTCTCGGCATTCGAACGGCCCGTTCCCGACACCGACTCCTCTGGTGCCGCCTGCGGCGTCGCCGCCGAATCGGCCGGCCGCCTGGCCCGTGAATACCTGCGCTCGGTCCGCCAATGGGGTGACGAGCCCGCCCACGCCGCGGTCTCGCACGCCTTCGACGGCGCCACCGACGATGACATCGCGCGGGCATTCGGCGACAACCAGACCTTCGACGACCTGCTGCAGGGCTTGGACCAGGTCCTGGCACGCACGTGGCAGAACTGAGGCTCGCACCGATGGCAGACCACCAGCAGGTGTTGATCCTGCGGCTCGCCGGGCCCCTGCAGTCCTGGGGCGATCAAAGCCGCTTCAACCGGCGTGAGACCCGCCCCGAACCGACGAAGTCCGGAGTGCTCGGGCTGCTGGCCGCTGCACAGGGCCGCCGCCGCGAAGACCCGCCCGGTGAACTACTCGACCTCGCCCTCGGGGTGCGAGTCGACCAAGCCGGGACGCTCCTACGCGACTACCACACGGTCAGCGACTACCGCGGCCGTCCGCTGCCGCAGGCGGCCGTCAACGCCAAAGGCGTGCAGAAGCCCACCTCGCCCGCCAAACACACCCACGTCACCCAGCGCTACTACCTGCAAGACGCGGTCTTCGTCATCGGCGTCTCAGGCCCTTCCGGGCTGGTGGACGCCTTGGGCGCAGCACTGCGGCGCCCAGCGTTCCCGCTCTCGCTCGGACGGCGCTCTTGCCCGCCTACCCAGCCGATTATTCTCGGCATGTACGACGGGGCACTGAACGACGCCCTCGCCGAACAGCCATGGCAGGCCGGACACGCCGCACGCCGCGAGTTCCAACGTCGCCACGGGCGCCCACCCCGCATGGACCTGCCTGTGACCATCGAGACCCCCGACGGCGACGACGTCGTGCACGACGTCCCTCTGTCGTTCTCTCTACGCGACCGCCGCTTCGCCAGCCGACGCGTCGCCCACTCCTGGGTCTCAGCGCCCACGGGATTTCCCGACCCTGATGCGCCCACCGATGCCGGCCACGACCCCTTCGCCCTGCTGGGCTGGTGAACCGACCATGACCTATCTTTCCCGTGTCCGCATCAACCCCCTTCGGCAGACATCCCGCGAACTGCTCACCAACCCGCGGGCCATGCACAGCAACGTCTGTGCCGCCGTCCCCGCGACCCCCGACACCGAACGCCGGCTGTGGCGACTGGACACCGACAATCCCCACCGTCCCCACCTGATCGCCCTCACCCGCTCCAAGCCTGACTGGACCCACCTGATCGAAGCCGCCGGATGGCCCGCTGCCGACGACAACCAACACTGCGTCGTCGCCGACTACACCCCGCTCCTGGCGCAACTGGCCATCGGCCGTGAGTTCACCTTCCGGCTGACGGTCAACCCGGTTCAGAACATCCCCCGCCCCCCGAAACGCACTGACGCTCAAAGCAGCGCGGACACTCAGCCCGACCGCAAGCGCCGCACGTCCGTCCGCACCGGACACCGAACCGCCGCCCACCAACTGAACTGGTTCCTCCAACGAACCGACCGATACGGATTCCAGATCCCCTCCGCCCGCACCGACCCCGAGCTGCCGATCCTGCCTCTCGAAGAAGCCACCGCCGCGCCCGACGTGCGGATCATCCATCGCGACCGGCTCTCCTTCAGCAAAGGCAACCGGCGGCACGTGGTCCTGCACGTCGCGACCTTCCAAGGACGGCTGCAGGTCACCGACACCGATCTGCTCACCCGCGCCCTGCTGGACGGCATTGGACCGGCCAAAGCCTACGGCTGCGGCCTTCTCACCCTCGCGCCTGCGACGGGACGCTGAATGCCCGACATCTGGTGGAAGGCCCACCCGCACGATCTGCACCGCCTCCAGGACCGCATCTCCAGCGTCTACGTCGAACGCAGCCACGTTGACCGCGATGAGAACGCCGTCGTCGTCATCAACAAACGCGAAACCGTGCGCATCCCCGCCGCCCTGGTAGCCGTCATCCTGCTCGGGCCCGGCACCCGTATCATCCACGGCGCCGTCAACCTCCTGGGCGACTCCAGCACCGCCATCTGCTGGGTCGGCCAACAAGGCGTCCGTCTCTACGCCTCCGGCCTCGGCCCCGCCCGCGGCGCCGGCCTCCTGAACCAACAGGCCTACCTGGTCACCAGACCCAAAGAACGCCTCAACGTCGCCCGCGCCATGTACGCCATGCGCTTCCCCGGCGAAGACGTCTCCACCGCGACCATGCAACAACTCCGCGGACGTGAAGGCACCCGCATCCGCAAGCTCTACAAGACGCACTCCGAGCGCACCGGCGTCACCTGGAACCGCCGCGAATACAAAGCCGGAGACGCCCACGCCGCCGGCGATGACCTCAACCGACTCCTATCCGCCGCCAACGCCGCCCTCTACGGCATCTGCCACGCCGTCATCGTCGGCCTCGGCGCCAGCCCCGGACTTGGCTTCGTCCACACCGGATCAGCCATCTCCTTCGTTCTGGACATCGCCGACCTCTACAAAGCCGACTACACCATTCCTCTCGCCTTCGACCTCGCCGCCCAAGGACTCACCGACGAACGCGACGCCCGAACCGGCCTACGCGACCTCATCGCCGAAAACCGCCTCCTCGGACGCATCGTCCACGACGTCAAAGCACTCCTCACCCCCGACGAGGCCACCCACATCCCGATCGACGAAGACGTCAACCAACTGTGGGACGAACAAGCCGGAGCCGTCTCCGGCGGCCTCAACTACTCCGGAAGCGAAGACCTGATCCAACCCGGCATGGGCGACCAACACCTCGCCATCATCGGCCCGGAATTCGACCCACCCAGCAGCGACACCACAACATGACCACCGTCGTCGTCCTCATCGCCGCGCCAGAAGGACTCCGTGGCCACCTCACCCGCTGGATGGTCGAAGTACACGCCGGCGTCTTCGTCGGCAATCCCAGCCGCCGCATCCGCGACCGCCTCTGGGACCTACTCGCCACCCGCATCGGCGACGGCCAAGCCATCCTGGTTGAACCAGCCGCCAACGAACAAGGCTGGTCCGTCCGCACCGCAGGCAAAGACCGCTGGAAACCCGTCGACTTCGACGGTCTCATCCTCTCCGCCCGCTACCGAAACCAACCGAATGAAAACACGCCCTCCGCCAGGTGAACCCGCAGGTCAACAAGTGTCGGCCCCGCGCCCGCGGGGATGGTTCGCGGCAGCGGCGATGATTTCGACGCGCCGCACAGTCGGCCCCGCGCCCGCGGGGATGGTTCCGGCGACGCGAGTTCCCACACGGTGACGCTGGCGTCGGCCCCGCGCCCGCGGGGATGGTTCACATCGTCTGGAGACCGCTCCCGAGGCTGGCGGAGTCGGCCCCGCGCCCGCGGGGATGGTTCCGCAGACCCCGCCGGGTCCTAGTCCTGGCAGACGTCGGCCCCGCGCCCGCGGGGATGGTTCCGCGGGCGTCATCTTCTGCACGCGCCCCCACGTGTCGGCCCCGCGCCCGCGGGGATGGTTCCATCGTCTCGTCCTGGCGCAGGGCCTTGCTGCTGTCGGCCCCGCGCCCGCGGGGATGGTTCTCGCGCGGGTCTGCTCATGGTCGTGCGGGCCGTGTCGGCCCCGCGCCCGCGGGGATGGTTCTCGCGCGGGTCTGCTCATGGTCGTGCGGGCCGTGTCGGCCCCGCGCCCGCGGGGATGGTTCGAGCTGTACCGCCTGGCGCAGATCCGGGCGGACGTCGGCCCCGCGCCCGCGGGGATGGTTCAGATCAGCCCGTTGTCCTGGTAGGCGACGCCGGCGTCGGCCCCGCGCCCGCGGGGATGGTTCCCGCACCCGCCGCACCCGTCACAACGGCGACCCGTCGGCCCCGCGCCCGCGGGGATGGTTCCAGGTTGTCACCCTCGCGGGTGCCGGTGGTGGCGTCGGCCCCGCGCCCGCGGGGATGGTTCCCGCACCCACGTCCCCGTGGGACCCGGTGGGCGGTCGGCCCCGCGCCCGCGGGGATGGTTCCGGGACGGTGGCCCGGGGCCTGGCGGTAGCGCGGTCGGCCCCGCGCCCGCGGGGATGGTTCCGGTGCGTGCGTGGAGGTCGCCGCGGCCAGGGAGTCGGCCCCGCGCCCGCGGGGATGGTTCGCGGCCGCACTGCACACCCGGTACCGGGGCGCGGTCGGCCCCGCGCCCGCGGGGATGGTTCGGCGTGCCGGGACGGGGACATGTGCACGCATGCGTCGGCCCCGCGCCCGCGGGGATGGTTCGACGAGCTACAGGACGACGCCGAGTACGTCTCAGTCGGCCCCGCGCCCGCGGGGATGGTTCCGCGCACTCTCCGGCCGTCACCACCGCCCAGAAGTCGGCCCCGCGCCCGCGGGGATGGTTCGACGTTCCGGGTGGGCGTGCGCGTCGGCACCGCGTCGGCCCCGCGCCCGCGGGGATGGTTCGTTGAAGGCGATCAGCAGCGGCGCGACCACGAAGTCGGCCCCGCACCTGCGGGGATGGTTCGGCCGCGCAGGCAGGCGACAAGGACGGCCGCCGGTCGGCCCCGCGCCCGCGGGGATGGTTCCGATCCCCTTGTGCTGTCATTCGGCCGCGCGCTGTCGGCCCCGCGCCCGCGGGGATGGTTCGCGTGGGTCCTTCGTCACCCGGAACCCTCGGATTTCGGCCCCGCGCCCGCGGGGATGGTTTCGAGTTCGTCTCCTACATCGCTGGCATGCCTGGTCGGCCTGGCGCCCGCGGGGGATGGTCCGCTGTCCGGGTACGCCGGACCCGGCCCCGCGCACCTGCGGGGATGGTTCCTGATCCGAGGCATATCTTTTGCCTCTAGCGCGTGTTGGGGATGTGGAGTCTGGCGGCTGCCTGGTTGCGGGACAGAAGGTTCAGGTTCTGTGTGGGCAGGTGCCTGGGGCCGTTCGCCTCGATGAAGTGGGTGGGCCCGTACGGCCATGGGCCCTGGAAGAGCGCGATGAGGTTGGCCGTGGGCAGGTGGGTCAGCGTCTGGTGGACGACATCGGCGTCGGGGCCTGGGGTTGCCAGCCACAGGGTTGGTCGATGTGGCCTGGCCTCGGTAAGGCTGGTTGGCGAGAGCCTGCTCTCGAGGTGCTCGATTGTGTCTTCCAGGGTGGCGGGCATGTGCAGGGCGGGGGTGAGGCGTTCGGATGGCAGGGAGGCGTTGCCGAGCAGTTGCTTCAGGTCGGGCCGCGCGATGACGACGTCGAGTCTTTCGGGGCCGTCCACCAGGGCGTCGACCAGCACGGTACGCAGTAGGTTCCGGGCATCGGGGCCCATCACGCCGGCGCCTTCGGGATGGGCGAAGGCCCGGGCCAGCGACTCGGTTCGTCGGGCAAGGCGACCTCGGGTGATGATGCGATGCGTGATCAGACGGCGGATGGTGGAGACGGGTGCGTTGCTCATGAGCGCTCCTGTTCGGTGGTCGTGGAAGCCCTGATCAAACAGGGGAGCGCCTGGTCGGCGCGCTGAGCAAAACCCGTCATGGTGAGAAGTGACCGCTGCCGGCTTCTACGGCGGATGTGGTTGAGGCGTGGTTCGGCCGTTGCCGTTGGGGCTTCGACACGGTGGCTGCTGCTGTGGCGGACAGTGGTGACTTCGTGTCATTGGCGTGCAACGCTCATCGCGCGAATCTGATGACGTAGCAGGGTTGTCTCGCTACTCTCTGCGTTCGGAGGTGGTGTGGGTGGGGATCCCCGCTGAGCAGAACGTGAAGCAGCTTCTGGAAGGCATCGTCTCGGACGAGCTGCTCGTCCCGTACACGGCGCTGCTGGCGCGGTCCGGGTGCCTGCTGGAAGAGGCCGACGAGCTGCTTGGCGGCTCCGAGAAGGTCAAAGCGCTCACCGATGCAGGGTTGGCTCATGTCCGGGGCGGCGGTCCTGCGCTGCGTCCGAAGGTGATGCCCACGCCGGCGAACCTGGCTCTGCAGGGGGGCACTCGCCGATCTCGCGCGGCAGTTGACCGCAGAGCACGAACGCCTGTTGGACGGGCATCGGCGGATGCTCGATATGCACCCGTCCAGTGCGGTGGCGATGGAAGGGGACGCGGGGCGGTTGGTGCAGATCGTCACAGACCGGGACGAGATCAGCGACCTGTCCCGGTCGCTGATCAGTACGGCCCGGCGGGACTGGATGACCCTGGACAACTACGTCCTGGAGGCGTCGGTCGATGAGTTCATCACCGTCTCGCCGCTGCCTTCGTTCGAGGGCGAGGTGAGGTGCCGCGCGATCTACGAGACGCGGTGCGCCGAGCATCCGGTAGGCGTCAAGACGATCGAGGCCGCTGTCGAGGCTGGCGAGGAGGCGCGGCTGCTGCCTCGGATCGGCATGAAGATGCAGATCGTCGATGAGGCCATCGCGCTACTTCCGCTGACGCCGACGGGGTTGTCCGGCGCCTTGCTTGTTCGTTCCTCGGTCATCGTCGAGGCGTTGCGGGAGTACTTCGAGTTCCTGTGGGAGCGCGCGATCCCGTTCGGAGCCGCACAGCCCGACAGCCCGCTGTCGCCTCTCCAGCAGAAGATTCTCAGCATGATGGCGGAGGGCCTGTCGGACGAGAGCATCGCTCGACGTGCTGACGTGAGCCTGTCGACAGTGCGGCGGCATTCCGCCGTCATCAGGGAGAAGCTCGGTTTCGAGAGCCGCTTCGCCGCCGGGGTCGCGGCGGCGAGACGTGGCTGGCTCGGTTGAAGTCCGTCACCACGATTTGAGAGGCAACCGCATGCCTGCATTCCGGGACTTCGTTCCGAATCAGCGGATCCGCCCCGGTCTGGCGCTGTCCCCGGACGGGGGCACGGTGGCGTACTCCGGCAACGCCGGAGGGAACTTCGATCTCTGGGTGCTCTCGATCGCCACCGGTGAGGCCCGGCGGCTGACCGAGCTCGGCGATCGAGCGGTGCAGCAGATCGCCTGGGCGCCCGACGGGAAGTCGCTGGTGTTCTCCGCGGACCGCCAGGGCGATGAGCAGTTCCGGTTGTACCGGATCGAGGTGGACGGGACGAACCTCACCGAGATCAGTTCCGGTCCGGACTGCCAGCGGATACTCGCGACAGTGCCCTTCGACGCCGCAGGGCGTTACCTGGCGTACGCCGTCAATGATCGCGACGAGACCGTCCAGGACCTGATCGTCCGGGACCTTGCCGACGACACCGAGCGCCGCATCGTCCCGCCGCCCGAGGTCGCCTTCGAACCGGCGGCGGTGTCCCCGGATGGGAAATGGCTGCTGGCAGCGGACTTCCGTTCCCATACCGACATCGCGCTCTACCTCATCGACCTCGAAGCCGGAGGCGACCCGATATGCGTCACTGCCAAGTACGGTGAAGGCGCGTTCGAACCAGGTCCTTGGATGGCGGACTCGTCCGGCTTCTACCTGCTCACGGATCTCTGGGGTGAGTTCACGGCGGCGGCCTGCTACCGCCTTGACGGCACCTTGAAGCCCGTCGCCCAGCATGACTGGGACGTCGAACTCATCGACAGTTCGGGTGACACGCTCATCTGGTCGGTCAACGAGGCGGGACGCTCCACTCTGCACGCCTCGCAGAGTGGCGGCACGATCGGGCTGCCGGAAATACCTTCGGGAGTCGTCACCTCACTTGCGCTCACGCCAGGCGGTCGAGCCGCGGTCGTTCTGATCGATGCCGCAACCCGCCCCGTCGAGATCGCCGTACTCGATCGGGACTCCGGCTTCCGATACCTGACCGATGGCCGCCCACCCGCACTGCACGTGGTCCAGCCCGTCGCACCGGAGTCGATCACTTATCCCGCGGCTGATGGCCGGCAGATCCAGGGCCTTCTCTACCGGCCTTACCAGCCAGGCCCGCATCCCGTCCTGCTGTCCATTCACGGTGGCCCCGAAGACCAAGAGCGTCCACGCTACGTCTTCTCCGGGCTCTACCAGCACCTGCTCGACCTAGGGATCGCGGTCTTCGCCCCCAACATCGCCGGCTCCACTGGATACGGCACCGCGCATCAGAAGCTTATCTACCGTGACTGGGGCGGCGTCGACCTGGACGATCTCGACCACGCGGTTCGCTATCTGCAGGCTGCGCCCGATCTCGACACCGACCGCATGGCTGCCATGGGCGCCTCCTACGGAGGCTTTGCTGCCCTGTCTTGCCTGTCCAGGCTTCCGTACCGGTGGGCTGCGGGCATCTCCTTGTGCGGCCCTACCAACTTGGTCACTCTCGCCAGAGAATGCCCCCCGACCTGGAAGACCTTCGTAGCCACCGTGCTGGGTGATCCCGATAAGGACGCCGACTACCTCACCGAACGGTCCCCGGTCACTTACGCCGACGCCATCGCCGCGCCTCTACTGATACTGCAGGGAGGCCGTGATCCTCGCGTCCCGCGCGCCGAGTCTGGCCAACTTGTGGACCGGTTGCGTAGGCGGGGCGTGCCGGTCGCCTACGAGGTCTTCGAGGACGAGGGACATGGATTCAGCCAGCGGAAGAACGAGCTCCGGGCTTACGAAGAGGCCGCAGAATTCCTTGCTCGGCACCTACTGCTGACGAATTGACCCCGGTCTGCAGGGGAGCGGGGAAAGTGGAACGCAAGGGCTCTGTGTGCTTTTAGTAGAGCGCGTCAAAAGCGCCGATGTGATCATTTTGGTGTGCCCTACTGTGGTCGACCATGTCCGGCATTTTTGCGCCCCTGGCGCTACTTAGGAACCCGACGGTCGCCCCTCTGTTCATCTCGCGGCTCGTTTCCAGTGCAGGTGTCGGGTTCGGGCAGCTGGCACTCGCCTGGGGTGTGATGGGCCTTGGATATGGCCCTGCGGCACTCTCCATGGTGATGGCCTGCAAGGCCGCGCCGGCCATACTCATGATCCTCACCGGAATCGTCGGCGACCGGCTCCGGCGGCACCATGTGCTGCTTGCGGCCGAGCTTCTCGCAACTGTGGCCTGGTTGGGGCTCGGCGCTTGCTTCCTGTCAGGGACGGCCCCGCTCCCGCTGCTGTGCGGACTCGCCGTCCTTTCAGGAGTGGCAACGGCGATGTTCCTCCCGACGATCCGGGGAATCGTGGCGGATCTCCTCGCAGGCGTGAGCCGTCCGGCCGGCAACGCGCTGGTCAACCAGACCGAATCGGTCGGGCTCCTCATCGGCTTGGCGTCGTCGGGAGTCGTCGTCAGTACCGTGGGCGCCGGATGGGCGGCCTCGGCCCGAGGAGTGTTGTGCGCCGCGAGCGCGCTGCTACTAAGCCTGCTCAGAACCGCACGCCACGACCGCGACTCCGGAATGCTCCGCGATCTGCGAGCCGGCTGGAGACAGTTCGCCGCGCATCGCTGGGTCTGGACGATGGCGTTGCAGTTCACCGTCCTCATCATCGCCGTGGCCTGCTTCACCGACGTCATCGGACCGATGTACATGAAGCACGGCCACGGCGGCGCACGCGTATGGGGCATCATCGCCGCCTGCGAAGCCCTCGGAGCGCTGGTCGGTGCTCTCATCGGCGCGCGCCTGAGGACGCCCAAACCGGTCCTCGTCGCCACGGCACTTCCGGCTTCTGCGGCCATCCCGATGACTCTCATGTGGGGCGGCGTCCCCTGGGCGGTCATCAGCCTCGCGATCTTCATACCCGGCATCTGCCAAGCCGCGTACTACGTCCTCTGGACGACCGCCCTGCAGGACCAATTCGCTCGCGCGGTGCTGGTCCGGGTCAACAGCTGGAGCATCGTTGGCAGCTACTTGCTGACCCCCTTCGTCCTAGTCGCCGTAGGGCCCTTGATCGAAGACGTCGGCCCTCAGAACGCGGCACTCGTCGCAGGCCTCGCCGTGCTCGCCGCAACCGGTCTAGCGCTTCTCTCGGTCAGGTCGGTCATGACCGCCGGCTCGACGGCGGCTGGTCCCCGCCAGACCGAGCCGATGCCGTCCTGAACTCCGTCTGCGCGCCGACTCGGGAACGCCCGGAAGGCCTTGAGGTGACTCTGGCTCCCTGGGCGGAAGGGACGCGACACGCCTGCGGGGGAGCTGGCGGTGGTTCGACCTATCCGCAAGTATGGAGCGCAAACAGTCTGACTCCACTCCAATCGGAGCCAGGCACGGTTATCTGTCGTCAAGAGAGAGGGACTCTGCATGACCCGAGCGGCAACCAACCGGAGGACCTCAGAACATGGTCGATCACGAGACCCCCGCGAACGAGCGCACGGAACTTCTCGCCGGCGAACTGTATGAACGTGCTCGCACGCTCGTCCAGTCGATTCAGGATCCGCCCGGGCTGACCCAGCCGGAAGCGGTCCGCACGATCGCGGGCAATCTGACTCAGGCGGCATTCCGCCTCGCTCAGATCGCCGAGGAACTGGACGCCTGCCTCAACAGAGAACTCGACGCTGGACGACTCGGTCATCATCGCGGCGACGATCCCGTTCCAACCGTCCTGAAAGCGCACGATGCGCTGGCCAAGGCAACCGAGCAGTCCATGGATCTCGGTGTGTCCTTCCGGCGTGCGTGCAGAGCCCTCGACGACATCCACGGAACCGAGGACGACACCACATCAGCGCAGCAGGAAGCCGCCGAGGAGCAGACACCGACGGACGAGCACGCCGAGCCGAGGTCAGCGGAGGTTCAGTCGGCTGCCAAGGACTTCCCGCACCGCATCAGCGAGGTCCTCTCCGACACCCCGGCCTCCCCGTCCCCTCCGGAGCATCGCCCGGGCCCCAAGCCGCCGCCCCCACGCCGTGAGATGTAACCCGGCGTTGCCGGCCGGAGGGACTGGCCGGGCGCGGTGCTGCGTCAGGCGGAATGACAGACCGTGCTCTGCAGAGGCTGCCGTAGCGCTCCCTAGCGCGTTGAGGCTCATCACGTAGGGATGCGTTCGTCGCCTGTCCTGGTCCGGGCGAGTGCTTGTGGACGCCGAAGTCGGCGCCTGCGAGCACTCGCCTGGCCGGCGGCTGGATAGCGGGTAGGGCGGCGGACCCACACTGGCGCTCATCGCCGTCTAACCCGTCTGGGCGCCCAGGGGACCGCGAACGCGGTCTTGTGCTGACGGAGTCGTCCATCTGGCATCGGCGCGACGGCCCGGCCGGCAACGAACGCGCTTGGCGTGGCGCATCGACTCGGCGGCAGCAACGTCCGGGACGGACTCCGCCGCCGCGGAGCAAGAAATGGAAATCCTAAGGATTTCGCTGCGGACCGGGCGCGGTCCACAAGCATGCCAATCGGGTCGAGCGCGATCCGAGGTCAGGAGGCTGATGACAGAAGACGGTCGAAAGACGCAGCGACGCAACCGCCGTACACACCGCACCCCTCGGCGCAGTCGGGCGTTGTACATCGCGCTGTCGGACGAGGAACACGCGGCGCTGTCGATGGTGGCCGAGCGGCAGCATCTGGCGACCGGCGCCTGGGCGGCGCAGACGCTGCTGGCCGCGGCCTACGGGACGACACGTGCCGATCACGTCGAGCTGCGCGAGCTGCTGGAAGCCGTCTTGCAGGCGCGCGGACAGGCGCAGCGGATCGGCGTCAACCTCAACCAGGCGGTCGCCGCTCTCAACTCCGGAGAGCTGACACCGACACTTCGCTGGTACGCCAGGGCCGCGGCACAGACGGTCGGCAAACTCGACGACCTGGCCCAAGACCTGCAAAGACGACTTCCATGACTCCTCCGCCGACGACAGCATCCGTGTGATCGGAAAGATTCGGCGCGGTGTCCGGGTCCAAGGGCTGCTGCGCTACCTGTACGGCCCGGGCACCGACGCTCAACACCACGACCCGCACATCGTGGCCGGTTTCGATGTTCCGGCCGACCTGGAACCAGCCGTGGACCCCGATGGCCGCCGCGACTTTCGCCGTCTGGATTCCCTGCTGACGCAGCCGCCGGCGGTGCTGGGCGAGCGCAACTACCGCAAGCCCGTCTGGCACTGCGCCGTCCGCGCCGCACCCGAGGACCCCATCCTGACCGACGCGCAGTGGGCACAGGTCGCCAACGAGATCATGGAACGGACGGGACTGGCCCGCGATGGTGACATCGATGCGGTGCGCTGGATCGCCGTCCGTCACGCCGACGATCACGTCCACATCGTGGCCACCCTCGCGCGCCCGGACGGCGTCCGTCCGGAGGTGTGGAACGACGGTTACCGGGTCCGGGACGCCTGCCGGGCGATCGAGCAGCGGCTCGGCCTGAGGTCCACGGCCCCGGCAGACCGGACGGCCGCGCGCCGTCCCACCCGCGGCGAGATCGAGAAGGCCGTCCGCCGCGGCCGGCCGGTGCCGTCTCGTACGCTCCTGCACCGCAAGGTCCAGACCGCAGCAGCCGGCGCCCGCACCGAAACCGAGTTCTTCGATCGCCTGCGCGCCGACGGCGTTCTGGTGCGGCAGCGATTCAGTCAGACGACGGCCGATGAAGTGACCGGTTACGCGGTCGCGCTGGCCGACGATGCAAACTCCGGCGGCGAGCCGATCTGGTTCGGCGGCAGCAAGCTGGCCGCTGACCTTACCCTGCCCAAGCTCCGCAGCCGGTGGACGGCCGCGGACGGCTCCGTCCGCGGCCCGTCCGCCGTCCGTCCGCTGGACCAGCACCACCTGTCCGCGCGGACGAGACGGGCCGTGCTGCGGACGACCGTCCGCCGCGCCGCGGACCAAGCCCGGACCACCACCGAGTTCTTCCACCGACTCCACGACGGCGGGCTCCTGGTCAAGCCGTGCTACAGCCAGACCGTCCTCGGCCAGATCACCGGCTACGCAGTCGCCTTCCCCACCGACAACGGCACCGAACCGACCTGGTCTCCCGGCAGCCGCCTAGCCGACGACCTCTCCCTGTCCAAGCTCCAACAACACTGGGCCTCGCCCGCCCAGCACCACGCCCCGACCACCGATCACGACGATCTAACGCCAGAGGAGCGGCAGGGCTTCTATGACGACGCAGCCCGCGCCGCCTCCTACGCCACCGCACAGATCCGCCGCCACCTGGCTACCAACCCGCACGCCGCACAGGACGCCTGCTGGGCTGCCTCCGACGCCCTCCACACTGCGGCCCAAGCCACCGGCAACCGCCACCTCCACCGCGCCGCCGCCACCTACGACCGCGCGGCCCGCGCACCCTACGGTCGCATTCCCCGGCCGACTCCCGCCGGCAACGCCCTGCGCACCACGGCACGGCTCTTGGCACTCACCGGCTCCATCAAGAACCGGACGACCATCTCCACCATGCTGCTCGTCGCCAACCTCATCACCCTGCTGGACACCATCGCCGAACTCCGTCGACTTCAGCACCGTGCAGCGCAGGCCGACGCCGCCCGCAAAGCCGCCACCCAGACCCAGCAAGCCAGGTCCGCTGCGGGCGACCCTGCGGCGCAACCGGGCGGACCGGCAGCCATGGCCTCACAGGCGCGCTTGGCCATGTCCGGTTTTCCGACTCCTTGGGCGCCGCTACACCCGGCTGCCTCAAGCAGACCAGCACCACCGACCCCGTCCCGGCAACGCGCCCCAGGCCAAGGGCGCAGGTAATCGGTCGGTTCTCCGACAGAAGTCTCTTCTCGGCCGTGCTGTTTCGATGGCCCGAGACGACCGGAACTGGCGGGCATGCATTGATCCGGCGGACGTGCCTTACAGCGCCGAAAGGCGGCTCAGTCAGGGAAGCGGTGACGGGTTGCCGCGGTTGTTGGAATGGTCTAGTTTTTCCATGCTTGTCACCCTTCGTAAGTATGGAGGTGAGATGGGGCCGATCGAGGCTGATTTTCAGAAGTTCGAGGAGAGCGAGCGCTGCTTCCGGCAGGCACTGCACTCGATGGAGCAGGTCCTGGCGGACCTGGAGCATCAGCTGAACGTCCATCTGGACGAGTGGGACGGCGACGCCCGGCACACCTATCAGGCCGCCGCCGACTCTTGGCACCGCGCGGCCCGCGAGCTCACCCGCAAGATCGATCACCTGCACCGCCGCATCCAGGTCGCGCACGCCAACTTCCGGGCCGCGCACGCCGCGAACCAGCGGATGTGGACGCCGCTGTGACCGATGTACGGATCGACCCTGCGGTGGTGCAGGAGGCGGCGTCCACTTTCGCCACCGGGCAATGGACGGTCAGCAGCGGCTGGGACGTCCTGGCCTCGACGCTCGCCGGTTGTGACGGAATGGCCGGCCATGCTCCTGACAAGGCCGCGCTGGCGTTCGCGCCGCGCTACAACCAAGCAGTGGCCGCCGCCTGGCGCGGCTTCGGAGCCGCAGTCAGAAGTGTCGGCGGCATTTCGTTGTGCCTGGGCAAGACGGCCGGCAACTATCTCAAGGCCGATCGTCACTCCACCATCACCACGCCTGCCGGGAGCGGTCTTGTCCTGGCTCCAACGCAGCAGTCGGTGCCGTTCTGGCAGGTGGGCCGCCAGGTCGTCACCGACAAGACGATGCCCGCTCCGCCGTCAGTGCTCGGTGGGGCGTCCACGTGGCTGCCCAAACAGCTGGCTGACCTGTGGCCGACCGGCGATTCGGGCAAGTTGCGGAACGCCGCCGCGGCCTGGCGGGACGCCGGTGATCATGTGTCGACCGCCGCCGGAAAGCTCGGAACCGCGATCCACTCGGTCACCGGCGGCAACACCACCGGTGACGCCCGGGCCATCGACGATGTCTGGTCCAGGTTGTACGCGCCGTGCAACGAACGCACGGTGCTGTACACGCTGCCCAGGCTGTGCCACAACGTCGCCGACGCCTGCGGCAAGTACGCCGATGCGATCGATCACGCCCGCAGCAAAGCCGAATGGGAACTGGCTGGCGTGGGTCTGCTCGGAGCAGTCGTCCTGGGTGTCGGCGGAGCCTTGACCCCGGAGACCGGCGGGGCGTCCGACGCCGGTGCTATCACCGTGGACGCCGCCCTCGCCCGCGCCACCCTGGTCCCCATCGCCGGCGCACTCCTGGCGACCGTGGGCGGCCTCGGCGCCGGCGCGCTGGCAGAGCACATCGTCCAGGCCACCGAAGACAGCGCGAGCAACGCACCCCACGTCCAACCGACCGACGCCGAGACACAATCCCTGCAGGGCGCCCTGGAAAAGGAGGTGGGCGCCGGGGGCGGAGAACAGGAGGGCGGATGGGACAACGGGAAGCCGCCCGCTGATGCCTTGGAGAAGGTCCCCGACGAATGGGGCGATGGCAAGCCGAACAAGAAGGGTGTCGGCTATCGCTGGACGGATCCCCAAAATCCTGGGAACGGAATCAGGATAGACGAGGGCGACCCGAGCAACCCGCAGCCTGCTCAACGTGTCGACCATGTCGTCGTTCGCGTCGGCGGAAAGGTTATCGGCAGGGACGGCCAGCCTCTGGAGGGCTCGATCAAGCAGAATTGGGAGCAGGCCCACATTCCGTTGTCGGAGTGGTTGAAATGGGGTAGTTGGAGGTCGCCCTGATGGATGCTAAGGTTGGCGTCGTGGTCGTACGATTCCCTGATATGCGCCGAGAAGTCATCGACGCGCTGCAGGCGCTTTCTGATCCGGACTATCAGCGCCGCGTGTGGGTCGACCGCGTCTACCCGCAGCCTGGCTACTATGACGACCTGACGCACAACATCAACCTGCTCTACGATGACACGTCGGTCGCAGAGGACCCGTACGGGCAGGTCGGCGTCACGCTGGAGAGCGATGAGGAAGCGGCGGTCATGGAACGCCTGGTTGCCGTCCTCGATCCTCTCTTGGATGGTTTCCCCGCTGAACTCGACGATGCCGAAGTGATCTCTCGCCCAGAATGGGCGGAGGTCGTCAAAGCGGCCCAAGATGCGGTCCGAATCATTCAATGAGCGCCTCTCGCTTGCCGTGCATTTCCGGTGAGGTTAAGGGATGGCAGGGTGTCGATATGGGTGACATTCAAGCTTGTTCCTTCTTCATTTTGCGTGGTGAGTTACTTCTTTGGTGTGGCCAAGGAGTTGCGAGACGAACGCGTCATCCTCTGGGTGTGCGCATGGCCTTGGAGAGGTAATTGTCATGGCGAAGGGTGAAGTCTGCTGCACTTGATGGCGTCGCATACTGGGGATGGCGCAGAGTTGCTTGATCGGCGATCGCCCCGTCCACGGCGGCGAAGTGTTCCCGTTGATCCGGAATTGCGATCTGGATGAAGACGAGTGGTTCGACGCGTTCTTCAACACGGCAGCGAGGATCGGTGAGTGGTGGACGACGCGCGAAGCGCGGCGGAGTAGAGGTCCCGTTACAGGTTCTAGCCCCTGCGGGTCGACTTCCAGCACCGTGGTCACTCGGTGAAGCCGGCCTCTGGACCGGGGGAGGGGCGGCCCCAGTGTGGTCAGCGAGACCCAGATCCGGGTGATTGATCGCAAGCGGCCAGTCAACACGCCCAACGCTTAGTGTAGTTGATTGGCGACTCTGTGTGATGCATCGTTCTTGTCACTGACCTTGGTTGACGGCGGTTCGATCCGTCGACCACTGGCCGACGGGGGAGCGATGGGAACGCTGGTAGCGGTCGAGCAGAGAGAACTGGCGGTGCGGCGGGAGCGTCTGCTGCGGCTGCACTTCGAACTCAAGCGACTGGGCGCGTCCACGAGGGTGCGCCGGCCGCGCAACGGACGATGGCGGTTGCGAGTCCGCCGGGACGGCTGGTCGGAGACCGTCATGTGTGCGGGCGCCGACGGCGCGTACGCCTACGTCACGGCGCACGGGCGGCTGCTCGGCACGGCCGGCGAGGTCCGGTACGTCGCCAGGCTGCTGATCTGGATGGTGGAGCGGCGGCAGCGATGACCACCTTCAGACAACGCCGCCTTCCCGAACGCCACCGGCCCGCGCCGCAAGAGCCGTCGACGAGCTTCACGGATGGACCGGCGGAAGCAGGGGCGAGAGATCGAGCGGTCCTGGTCGTGGGGGCTGTAGTGGCTCCGCTCATCATGGCGCTTGCCGTGCTCGGTGGCGTCGGCTCTTTCACCACCGTGCGGCAGATGGCCGAGCCGCACTTCAAGGGGCTGGCGTGGATCGTTCCGGTTGGCATGGATCTGGGGATCTTGATCTTGCTGGCCTGGGATCTGCTGATGGAGTACCTGGACTTGCCGTGGCCTGTGCTGCGCTGGGTCGCCTGGGCCTATATCGGTGGCACCGTGCTGGTGAACGTGTCCGCCGCTCGTGGTCAGCTGGCCGGCAGCGTGATGTATGCGGCGATGCCAGTGCTGTTCATCACGGTGGTGGAGGGCGTCCGGCATCTGATCCGCCGGTGGGTGGGGCTGGCTTCCGGGCACCGGGTGGAGCGTGTGCCGGCGGCTCGGTGGGTCTTGGCGCCGGTCTCGAGTCTGCTGCTGTGGCGGCGGATGGTTCTGTGGCACGTCACCGCCTACCGGGACGGACTGAAGCTGGAGTACCGGCATCTGCTGGCGGTGTCGCGGCTGCAGGAGGAGTACGGGCGGTGGGCGTGGCGGTGGGAGGCGCCGCTGGCCGACCGGCTCTCGCTGCGCCGGCTGCCAGCCGGCCTCGAAGCAGATGGCCGGCTCGTCGACGGTTCGTCTGCAACTGCTGAGCAGTCCACTGGTGAGGAGGGCGAGGATGAGCTGTTGGCGGTCGCGCGGCGGATCCAGCGGCAGGCGCGGCGGCAAGGGGTCCGGTTCACCCGGGACTACCTCGGTGACCAGCTGCGGGATCTGGGATATCCGATCGCCAACACGCGGCTGCGCAAGCTTCTGGCCGCGCTTCGCGACGACTCGGCCCAGGGTGGCCGGGCATGAGCGGGACGTCCTCAGCGCGGCACCAGGAAGCGGGCCGCGAGGAGCAGCGGCAGCGTCAGCTCGACTTCTTGGACGGGGTCGCCGAGTATGGCGTGTCTGGCCTGCTGGAGGGGCGGCTGGGATGGGTGCAGTGGCTTGAACAGGCGAGTCGGCACGGACGCTACGGGTTCACCAACACGCTGCTCATCCCAGCGCAACGGCCTGCGGCGACGGACGTGCGTTCCTACGACGACTGGCTGGAGCGGGGCCGGCAGGTTCGGCGCGGGGAGATCGGCATCCGCATCCTTTCCCGCTCGGGCAAGCCAAGACCGGTCTTCGACATCGGGCAGACCGACGGCGCCGCACTCGAGAAATTCACGCCCGTCTCGACGTCCGAGGGCCTGGCAAGGCTGGCGCGGCTGATCGCCGACCTCGGTCTCTACCTGGACCGCGGACAGGGCTGGACTTACCTGGGAGATCCCGACCGACGGCTATCGATCGCTCCCGAGCTGGAAGACCTGGCGGCGGCCACCCTCCTCGCCCACCAGCTCGCACACGTCCTCGACGCCCGGGGACGACCGGATGCGTCGAACCTGGACCAGGACGCATGCCACGGGGCCAGGCGCGCTTTCGCCGACTCGGTCGCCTTCCTGGTGCTGGCAGAGGTCGGACTGCCCACGGATCACCTGTCCTTCTCCGCGCCGCGCAGCTGGGCGGGGACCGACGAGCGCGCCAACGCGGCGGCAGCCGTCCGCCTGGTGGGGGAGCAGGTGGTCCGCACGGCATCCGGGTTGCGGTACCGGCTCAGCAAGCTGCAACCGGTCGATTCGGCCGCTTCCCTCCCGCAGGACAACGTCCCGGCTGGCGAGCAGGTCCAGCACATGCCCTCGGTGAGACCATCCGCGTCCGAGAAGAGCCCGGCAACGGAAATTCCGGCAGCACAAGCGTCCCGCGAAGAGTTGCTTGCGGCCATCGAGGACGCGCATCGCTTCTTCGTCGAAAACCTCGCCGGGAGCTGGGGTACCTCCTACCTGGCTGGCCGTGGCTTCACTGCGGACGTCCAGGCACGGTGGCAGGTCGGGCACGCGGTCCGGGCACGTCAAGCACTCGTCCAGCACCTCCGGCAGCGCGGCCACAGCGACGAGGCGATCATGGCCGCCGGTCTGGGCAAGCCCGGAGCCGACGGTGACCTGACCGACCTCTTCCGCGACCGTGTCCTGCTGCCCTTCCGCAATGACGACGGCGCGGTCGTCGGATTCGTCGGCCGACGCCAGGACAGCCTCACGGGGCCCAAGTATCTCAACACTCCGGACACGGTCCTGTTCCACAAGCATGAGGTGCTCTTCGGCCTGCGCGAGAGCAGCGACCGGCTCGCCCGGGGCATTCGTCCGCTCATGGTCGAAGGCCCGCTGGACGCGATCGCGGTCAACACCGTCATGCCAGAGACCTATGCCGCCGTCGCCACCTGCGGAACGGCCATCAGCGCAGCCCATCTGGAGGCACTCAGCCGCTACACCGACCTCGGCACCTCCGGCCTCGTCATCGCACTCGACGGCGACCCTGCTGGACGAGTCGGTGCCATCCGCGCCTGGCG
Organism: Actinomadura napierensis; assembly: GCF_039529375.1. NCBI lineage: Bacteria > Bacillati > Actinomycetota > Actinomycetes > Streptosporangiales > Thermomonosporaceae > Actinomadura > Actinomadura napierensis. Next base: position 29,590 of record NZ_BAAAMR010000010.1, on the reverse strand, counting down.
CCACCTGAACGCGGTCACCGGGCCGGTCGAGACCGTCCGGCTGCCCACCGACCGAGACCCCGCCGACCTACTCGGAAACCTGGCACCTGCAGATGTCCAGGCGGCGTTATGGTCCGCCTTTCCGCTGGCTGACCTGGTGATCGATGAGAAGCTGGAACGGTTCGGAGGAACGCTGGAGTTCGCCGAGAACCGGCTGGCCGCCGTTCGGGCTGCTGCGACCGTCATCGCCGGCCTGCCGCCGGACCAGGCCGCCAGACAGGTCGCGCGCATCGCGTCCCGCACCCGTGTGGAGACAACAGAAGTCACGGCCGCCGTGGCCTCAGCGATCACTCCGGACCCGGCCACGGACCTGGCAGCGGCAGCGGACGATTTCTGGTCACCGCCCGATCTTCAGGCTCAGCCGCCTTCCCGCGAGACACGAGTAGCGACACCGCCGTCACGAACGCCTCGCACCAAGTAACCAAAGCCCTCCTCAAGGAGAAGTGACATGACCAACCAGCACCCCGACCCGATCACCGAAGGGTTCTCGCACAGCGGCGAGCGCGTGATCCAGGTCATCGCGATGGCGACCGCCCTCAAACAGGGCTACGCACGCCGCGCGGCTCGGTTACAGGCCGCCGAACTCGCCCAGAACGCGGCAGCCGAGCGAGCCGAATCCGCAGCCCAGCAAGCAGCCTTCGCCGAGGCCCGCTCGGGGTGGGTACGAGCCCACGACCGCAAATGGCTCCAGAACGCCGGGCTGCTGCACGTGGCCGAAGCATGGGGAGCCGCCGTCCCTCATGCCGCAGACAGCACCTCAGCGGCCGGGGCCATGCGCAAATGCGAGAAGCGGCTACGCGACCTGCACCCGCACGCGATGAACCACTACGACCGAGCCCGCACCGACGGCATGGAACCTCTCGACGCGATGCGCAAGGCCGCCCCCTTCTTCGCACGCGACCCCAACGTCCGCACCGGGGAGCCCGCGGCTGCACGGCCCGCACTCGTCGAAGGCAGCGGCGCGGAATGGGCCGCGACGATCTACGGTCCGCACCGCAGCGACTGGGAGAACGCCCGCCAGGAGCAACGCGCACACCACATCGCCGGCCAACTCCGCGACCGCCTCCACCAGCCCAGCCCAGATGAACTGCGAACAGCCCTGGACACCGCCACCAACCTGCCGAACGAAGTGATCGCCAAGGCCACCGCACCCGCCCCATGCGTTCAAGGAACGCAGGCACGGCTGGCCGCCGAAGGCTTCCCCTTCACCATCGACCAAGCCCTCGAGATCAGCGCGAAGCAACCCTCCGAGACGCCGGCCGCACGCAAGAGCACCGTCCAAACACCCGACCGGAACAGGCGCCGCAACCTCTGACGACGAGAAGAGGCATCACGTGTCCAACGGAATCCTGGAAGGCTGGATCTGGGGACTGACCATCATCACCGTCTTCATGGCCCTCGCCGTCCTGCCGACCTTCATCGCCCTCGTCCGCGGCGCGGACGAGATCCTGCTCATCATGCTGGTCAACGCCCTGTGCTGCGCCACCGTCATCGGCTGGCCCATCGCGCTGATCATGGCCATCAAGTGGCCCCGCAAGCACCCACGTCCCGGCCGTGCATCCCATACCTACCGTCCCCCGCCGCCGCACGAACGCCACGACACCCGGACAGCGATGCGAGGTCCGTATGGCTGACGGCGGCGGACGACCCGGCCGTACTCCGGAGCACTGAGGTCTTTCCAACTTCAGTGGGCGTGATGGTGCAGGGTGAGGATCGCCTGGACGATGGCGGTCAGGCGGCTCGGTGAGCAGCGGGCCTTGCGCAGGATGCGCCAGGCCTTGAGTGTGGCGGCGCCCTGCTCGCCGAGTGCCCGGACCTGGGCGTGGTGCCGGTTGAACAGCTTCTTGCGTTTGCCGAGTCGGTGGCGCTTTCGGCGCTTGTGGGGCGTCGCGATCGCGCCGCCCGCGCCGACGTATCCCTTGTCGGCGTAGCAGGCGATCGCGCGGCTGGTGAGCGCGTCGATGATGCCGTGCACGCGGGCGGCGGTGAGATCGTGCGTCGAGCCGGGCAGCACCGGCGACGCCCAGATCAGCCGGCCGTGCGGGTCGGTCAGGAACTGGATGTTCACCCCGTGCCGGTGGTGTTTGCCGCTGTAGTACAGCCGGTCGCCCGCCCCCGACAGCCGGTCGATGGGGGCCAGGGTGCCGTCCAGGATGACGTAGGCCTTGTGTGCCGCGATCCGCATTGCCTCGCGCAGGTCGGGTGCCCGCTCGGCGAGCAGCGCGATGACCTCGGTGACGTAGCGGTGCGCGGTCGCCAGGCCGACACCGAACGCGGCGGCCAGACGGGCGAAGGTCTCGTTGCAGCGCAGGTGCACCAGCACCAGCAGCGCTTGGCGGCCGGGGTTCAATGCACGCCAGCGTGGGCCGATCCGGTCGCGGTGGCCGGCGATCAGCTCGGCCACGAAGGCACCGGTAGCGGGCGACAGATCCAGCGCAGCACGGTAGAACAACACCAGAGGCTCCTGGCAGGGCGGTTGTTTTGGTCGACTTCGCTCCTACCAGGGGCCTCGCCGCGTCACCGCCCACCTCAGCCCACCGCAACCACCTTGTGACCAGCACGATCAAGCTGGAAAAGGCTCACTGAACGTCGACACGCTCTTCCCATTCTCTCAGGTAACGCTGGCACACACCGCGGCGGTCCTGCACCAGCAGCACCGAGCCGAGCTCGAAGTCATCGGCATTTCCCAGGCCGCCTGAACACGGAGACGACCATGGATCATCCCTCTCCCACCGGACCACGAGAGACCTCCCTCGTCCGCAGCGCGCTGGTCACGACAGGAATCGCCTGCGGGTCGCTCGCCGCGGGCACGGCGCTCATGTGGCTGATCGTCACCGGCGGCCGTCTTCTGGTCCACTTCGTACAGGGCTACTGGCCGTGGTTGGTGGGCGTGCTGTCCCTTGTGATCGTCATCGCGGGTGCGGTCAGGGTGCTCAACGAACTCGCCGAATATGAGGCCCGTCAACGGGAGGAGCGGCTGGAGGGCCCTCGCCAGGTTCGAGCGCGTCGACGTGATGACCGGCACCGACTTCGAGGAATTGATCGCCGAGCTCCTCCGCCGCGACGGATTCCAGGCCGTCGAGGTCATCGGCCGAAGCGGCGACAGGGGAGTGGACATCACCGCACGCACCCCCGACGGCCGCAAGATCGCCGTCCAATGCAAGCGCCAGGCCAAGAACGTGCCCGGCGACCGCATCCGCAACCTCATCGGAGCCGTCCACAGCACTTACCTGGGGCACCACGGAGTCCTGGTCACCAATGCCGGCTACACCGCGCAGGCACAATCGGAAGGCCACGGCAGGATCGCGATGGTCGGCCGCCAGGAACTCGGCTCCTGGATGGCCGGAACACCGCTCAAGGTGTGACGGCCGAAGAGCCTGGAGAACTCCTGCGCAGCACCGGACGGTTTCTGAGAGCTGGGTCAGCCGACGGGGTAGACCTTCGCCCGTCTGGCCGCCGCGTTCGGTGTCGGCCTGGCGACCGCGCACCGCTACGTCACCGAGGTCATCGCGCTGCTCGCCGAGCGGGCACCCGACCTGCGCGAGGCGATGCGAATCGCGGCACGCAAGGCCTACGTCATCCTGGACGGCACCCTGGCCCCCATCGACCGGCTGTCGGGGGCGGGCGACCGGCTGTACTACAGCGGCAAACACCACCGGCACGGGGTGAACATCCAGTTCTTGACCGACCCGCACGGCCGGCTGGTCGTCCATGCGCTGGCGCCCGAGCGGGCCGGGTGCGCGCCGCTCGGCGGTGTAGGGGGTCGTAGTGCAGGTAGACCTGCGGGATCAGCGCTGGAGTGTCGGGACCGAGCTGGTCGTAGCGGTCGGCGTAGGCGCGAAGGATTCGGCGTTCGGCGTTGTTGTCGCCGAGCGAGCGGTACAGGCTGCGGAAGATGTCGTCGGCGTGCTCGCCGGTCATACCCTGGCGGTCGGCCCACCAACCGGTCAGATCGGCCCAGGTCAGCCCGTGCGCGGCCAGGGCCCGGTCGTAGACCAGGCAGTTGCGGACGATGCGCAGGTCGTTGTTGACGGCGTCGTCGAGCACGATCTCGGGCTTGGGGCCGATGGCGGCGAAGATGAGGTTCTTCAGCGCCCCGGATACCCCTGATCCGATGGGGCGGTGGTCGAAGATGAGCACGACGAAGCGACCGCCGCGGCAACCGCTGGATAGCCATATCCGCCCGATCCTTCCCGAGTTCCGCGGCGGCCCCCTCATCGCAGCCTCCTGCAGGCCGTCGGATCGGAAACCGCCCGGCTTTCACTCTCGCCCGGCAAAGAGACGGACCTCAGGCCGCGAGGCCGGCCTTCACCTGGCGGGTCACGTCGTCGGCGAGGATTTCGCTGGCCGCGGTGGCGATGCCGTCGAGGGCGAGCGCGGCCACGATCGCCGGGTCGGTCTTCTGCTCGGCCGGGATGTGGGCGGCCATGTCGGTGTCCATGTAGGCCACGTGCAGGGCGGAGACGGCGATGCCGTGCGGGGTGAGCTCGTCGCGTACGGCGTTGGTGAGCGCCCAGGCGGCGGCCTTGGCGGCGCTGTAGGCGCCGGTCCCGCCCGGGTGCAGCCAGGAGAGCACGGAGAGCACGTTCAGGATCGCGCCGCCGCCGTTCGCCTCGATGAGCGGGGCGAAGGCGCGGGTCACGCCGAGCGTGCCGAAGTAGTGCGTCTCCATCTCCAGGCGGATCCGGTCGAGGTCGCCGTGGACCAGGGACTGGCCGGTGCTGGAGCCGGCGTTGTTGATCAGCAGAGTGACGTCGGGGGCCGTGTTGGCGGCTCGCTGGACCGAGGCCGGATCGGTGACGTCGAGCTGCAGCGGGACAGCGCCCGGGAGGTCGACGGCGGACGGGTTGCGGGCGCCGGCGTACACCTTGGCGCCGCGCTCGAGCAGTTGTGCGGCGAGGACGCGGCCGAGGCCGCGGTTGGCGCCGGTGACGAGGGCTACGGAGGTCGTGAGGTCCATGCCCGTTAGATTACGTACGTCATCTAAATCGTGCAAGGTAATAGATGACACGCACCATCTATGCTTGGCGGTATGGGACGGGTCTCGCAGGCGCAGGCGCGGGAGAACCGGAAGCGGATCGTCGAGACGGCGGCCCGGCTGTTCCGGGAGCGGGGCGTGGCCGGGGTCAGCGTGGCTGACGTGATGGCCGAGGTGGGGCTCACCCACGGCGGCTTCTACAGGCAGTTCGCCTCGAAGGACGCGCTGGTCGCCGAGGCGGTGGGGCAGGCGTTCGGCGAGGCCGGAAAGCGCTTGGCGGCGGCGAGCCGGGAGGACTTCGTCCGGGGCTACCTGTCCGCGGAACACCGTGACCGGCGCGGCGAGGGCTGCCCCGCGGCCGGTTTCGGGGGCGATCTCTCGCACGATGACCAGAGGACCGCTGTCGACGCCTACGCCGAAGGTGTTGATCTTTATGCCCGGGAACTGGGCAGCCTCGCGGACGTGGCCACGCTCGTGGGTGCCCTCGTGCTCGCCCGCGCGACCGCTGGCACGGAGATCTCCGATCGCGTGCTCGAGGCCGCCCGCCGGGCGCTGACCGGCGGCGGCTGAACTGCTCCTCGAGGATGCCGAGCGCCTCCTGGACCATTGGTGAGGTCGGCCGGCTCGAAGCCCTCCTGTGCCCCGTCCGGCTGAACGGTCGCGAGCACCGCGCCGGCCATGGTGCCCGGGATGACCTGATACTTGACGTCGCCCGGCGATTCGCCGTCGCGTTCGGCGAGCGCGGCCGCCATCTGTCGATCGTGGACACCACCTGGGGCATCGCACGGGCGCGCAACTCGGGGGCCGTCTGGTAGATCCGCTGGCGGCGGAGCTCGTATCGGCTCGTCCCCGCCGGTGGCGTCCGCCTTCGTGATGCAGGCGTGCACGAACTCATCACCCACCTCGCCTCCTGGAACCGTCCGCCCGGACGGCGCTGAAACCGGCCCCGGCGCATGTCCACGCAACCTCCGGCGAACAACCACATCAGCTGATCTCCGAAAACCTCTGGTGACCGAAGTAGATATTCGCTACGAGGTCGGGTACTGTTCCTGTCATCGAAGAGGAACAAGTCCACCAGACGCGGCAGATGACGAACTGCCCGGACAGATGGATGACGCGGGCCGGGCGTGCCGGGGTCAACGCAGTGCAAGGGACTCCGGCAGCGGGCCGCGTGCCCGGCGGCCAACGGGCCGCCGGCAGTACGAAGGCAAGTGGCAAGAACGCAGGAAACGCAGGTAGGGAAGACACGGAAGGAGGGTCTCGGCACCATCGGGATCGCCCGTCGCAGGCTCCAGTCATGCCGCGCGGGTACCGCAGCCCACAGATTGGACGGTGGTTCTACGGTCACGCATCCGCGATCCCGGCGCCTCCGCCTTTGGCGGTCGGCGTCGACAAGGACCGGCCACAGCGCCGGATAGATGGTGTTGTACCTCATGGCCCCGGCGCCGCCCTTTGGCGCCGGGGCCCGTCGTTTTCCCAGACGCATCCGGGAACGTCCACCCCGACGACAGTACGGAAGGTTTTGTGAGAGCACCTCAGCCGGTTCGAACCGGCCCCCACTCAGCACACCGTGACCCGCGCCTCGACCGGCCCGCTGCGGTGCCAGGGGATTCCGGTACCGAGCTGGACGCCAAGCTGGACGATGAGGACTACCCGGCCTACAGCATGGGCCGGGCCGCCGAGATCCTCGGCGTCACCCCGGGATTCCTGCGCGGCCTGGACGCCGCCAAACTGTTCGTCCCGCAACGCTCGGCCGGCGGCCACCGCCGCTACTCCCGCTACCAGCTGCGCCTGGCCCACCGCGCCCGCGACCTGGTCGACCAGGGAACCCCCCTGGAGGCGGCCTGCCGCATCATCATCCTTCAAGACCAACTCGCCGAAGCCCAGCGCATCAACACCCAACTCCAACAACGCATCGACCACGACCCCGATCAGGATCCCGGACGGGGCTGATCCGCCCATGGCCACCGCAGACGACGCCGATGACGCCGCGCTGCCGGCGCACGTCCCCCAGCAGCGCGGCACGCCCCAGGTCGGTATTCCGGTCGGCGCGGCCGTGACAAGTGGGAGCCCTGAGGCGGTGTCCCCTGAGGCCATCGAGGCGAAGGTCACCTCATTGCTGGCCGGCCTTCGCCTTCCGCCGGCGGCCGCGGGGCGGCTGGTGGTGGCCGTCTGGGAAGCGGTCACCAACGCCATGGTGCACGGCCGGACCCCAGCGCCCGCCGTGGGCATCCACCTGTCGCCGGCGGGCGACGAGGTTATCGCGACGGTGACTGACCACGGGCCCGGTTTCGACCCCGGCGAGGTGTCAGACCCGCTGGCGCCCCCGCGTCGGCTGCGTCCCGGCGGTCGGGGCCTGTTGCTCATCAGCCGCTATACCGACAGCGTCGACTACTTCTTCCCACTCCACGGCGGGACCGTCGTCACCCTGCACGCCGGCATCCCCGCCTAGCCACGGTCTGTCCCCACCGGCTCCGGGAGCCTGCTCATACCTTGGGGATTGGGGCCGCCCGGCGAGGATGTGGTTCTTGGACCTGCAGGCCCCGGGGGACCGAAGTCGTTGGACCCGATCGCCGGGCCCGCACCATTGACCGACTTTGAGACAGTCCCTCTAGCTGTACTCGGCCGTCAGGCTGGTGACACGCCGGGGCTGGTGGAAGGGCGGCGCCCGACAGCCGTCAGAACAGATGGCCGCGCTGGACCGGCTGGCGGCGCTGAGCCCAAAGATCGCCGCGGCCGGCCCACATGAAGCGAGGCGTCTCCGACACCCCCGGACGCCATCCAGGAGAACGAACTACTCCAGCGCCTGTGTGCCGACTCCATGGAACGCCTCGCGGAAGCCACGCGCGCCGGGCTGGTGATCGACGACCCGTGGCACGGCCTGGTCCACTACGTCCAACAGTGCGCACGATTCGGGTTCGGCGCTCTGGCCCCGCTGGCCGGAACAGTCGAGGTCACACCCCAGATGCGGCAGGCCGGCGAACAGGCCCAGCACCTGGTCGACAAACTGATCGCCCGAGTCCGCAACGCCGGAGTCCTCCGCATCGACGTGGCCTCCATGGACATCTTCCTGCTCATCAGACAGTTCAGCCGCCCCGCTCCGGGCCCGTCCGCACCCGGAGAAGAAGAGATGCGGTCCCGCCTGCTGGCGATCGCGCTGGACGGCCTCAAAGCCCACAACACCGAGCCACTGCCGGGCGAACCACCCGACCCCCGGCACTACCGGGCCCTCTGGAACACCCGATGACGGTCGACGAACACCGATGGGCCGCTGATCAGGCCGGGATGTGCTGGTCTCCCCGGGCTCGGGTCTGAGCGAGCCGGTAAGAGTCGGTGCCGGTCTCAAGGATGTTGCCGCCGAAGGTGAGCCGGTCGACGATCCCCGCGCAAAGCCGCGGGTCGGTGAACGTCTTGGTCCAGCCGCCGAAGCTTTCGTTGGAGGCGATGGCCACCGATGCCTTCTCCTCCCGCTCGGTCAGAATCTGGAACACCAACTCGGCACCGCGGCGATCCAGCTCCATATAACCCAGCTCATCGATGCAGAGAAGATCGACGCGGCCGTAGCGGGCGATGGTCTTGGTCAGCACCTTGTCGTCGGCGGCCTCCACCAGCTCGTTCACCAGCTTGGTGGCCAGGGTGTACTTGACCCGGCAACCCTTCATCGCGGCCTCGGTGCCCAGCGCGATCAGCAGATGCGACTTGCCGGTGCCGCTGTCGCCGATGAGACACAGCGGCTGGCTCTTCTTCACCCACTCGCAGGTTGCGAGGGTGTGGATGATCGCGCGTATAAAGGCCACGCCTCCGGTAATGGGGTGCCGGTAAGGAGCGTGTCATGAGCCACAAAGCGCGTTTCGCGTTGACAGCTCTAGACATAATCCGAACAATCTTGACGCGACCAGAATGCACCGGCCCCCAAGCCTGGGGCAGTGTTCCAGCGCTCCTTCGCCCTCGACTTGGCGGGATGAACGACTTGACCAACGCGACCTGGAGCCGCGAGCGCATCGCGGCGCTCGGGCCCACCACCGACGTCCTCACGGCCGCGTCCGTCCTGGGTATCGGCTCATGGACCGTCTACGACCTCATCCGCCGCGACGCCTGGGGACAGCACCCGCGTACTGCGTCTGGGCCGCAGGATCAGAATTCCAACACAGGACCCTGATCCGCCTGCTGTATGAGGTGGGAGTCCACGAGTCGGCCGTGGATCACGTCGAGGCTGCCTTCTGACGTCACTACCTGGATGCTGTGCGGACTGCGCCTGCCCGGGTGCGCGGGGCCGACGGTGAAGCGGCGGCCCTGACTGAGCGGGGGTCCCAATGACGATCACGGCAGATCTTCACTGGGGAAGCGTGTGGCGTGGTCAGCTTAGGCGTCGGGCTGCGGCAGCCTGCGCAGCGGTGCGGATACAGGCTCATGAGAGTAGGGCTGAGCGGCGCGGTGCGCATGTCGTGCGAACGCGTTCAGGCCGTGCTGGAGTTGCGCACGTTCAACGGCAGTCAGGTGCTCCAGTACGGCTTGTATGTCGCTATTGCGTCTCTGGTGCAGTTCGTTGAGCAGGTCCGCCCCGTCCGGGGTGAGGTGGAGGGCGATCTGCCGGCGGTCGGCGAGGGCCGGTGCGCGCTTCAGCAGGGAGGCGCTCTCCAGGCGGTCGCACAGGCGGCTAGCGGAGGAGGGCAGGGTGTGAAGTTCCTCGGCGAGTTCTCCGAGGGTGATGCCGGGGAGGTCGGCGACGACCTCCATGGCGTCCAGTTGGACCGGTGACAGGTGCCCGGCTACGGTGCGGCGGGCGCGATGCCAGACCGCCAGCAGGGCACGAGTGGCTTCTTCGAGGGGCGAAATGCCGGGTGTGCTGCTGAACATGGCGACGAGGGCACCGACCCTCCTGCATATGAACGGTCACGATCTGTAGCTTGGGTCGACCGTTCCCGGCGCAGAGAGTCTTATGCGTGACGAACTCGGCAGCGGGGGCCGGGCCTGGTCCCGCTACTTGGCGGCGCTGGTGTGCTCGACGGGATCCTGTGCGGTCCTCGCTTGGTCGTGGAGAACCGTCCGACGGGAACTTCTCCAGGTCGGACCGGTGCCAGGGTTAGGCGTCCGAACGGTCCGGCCGTATACATTTGTCGGATAGCAACTATTATCGGCGCATCGATGGTCGTCCAGGGCGAGGTGGCCCCAGGAGTGTTGGAGTAGCTGATGACGCGGTGGCGCGAGATGCCGGTGGCAGCCGTGCCGCCGTCTCCCGGTACGCTCGGCGCCCTCGACGACGCTTCGAACAGCGCGCCTGGCCTGGGGATCCTGGAGATCCTGCTGGTGGAGGACGATCCAGCGGACGCGCTGCTGGTTGAGGACATTCTTGCCGAGACCGGGCTGCAGACGTCGCTGCGGTGGGTGCGCTCCCTCCGCGAGGCGCATGAGCCGCTGACGGCAGGGCCAAGGCTCGATTGCGTGCTGCTGGACCTCCATCTGGGGGAGGCGCAGGGACTCCAGGTACTGCGGCAGGTGCTGGAGTGGGCGCCCGGCACGGCGGTCGTCGTGCTGACCGGCCTCGCGGAATCACAGGCCGGGATGGCCGCGGTTGCCGCCGGCGCGCAGGACTATCTGTCCAAGGCGCAGCTGGAGCCCGAGGGCCTTGGGCGAGCCGTCCGGTACGCCGTCCAGCGCCGGCAGGTGCAGCACGCGGTCGCTGCGCTGCAGGCTGAGCAGCTGCGCGCCGAGGAGAACGCCCGCCTTCAACGGGGACTTCTGCCGAGCCCGCGGGTCACCAACCCGGACCTGCAGGTGGTGACGCGGTACCGGCCGGGCCGGGTGCACTCGCTGCTCGGCGGCGACTTCTATGACGTGGTGGAGACCGACGACGGCCTTGTCCACGCGGTCATCGGGGACGTATCCGGACACGATCCGGCGGCTGCGGCATTGGGAGTGAGCCTGCGGGTCGCGTGGCGGTCGTTCGTGCTAGCCGGGGTGCGCGGGGCGCGGCTTCCCGCGATGTTGGAGGAGTTGCTCGTCGCCGAGCAGGGCGGCACGGAGATGTTCGTCACCCTCACCACCGTGACACTGTTCCCGGACCATCCGATCGCCCGGGTGGTCCGGGCGGGCCATCCGGGTTTCCTGCTGCACGGCCATGGCCAGGTCCGGTTGCTGGAACCGCCCGGCGGTCTCGGCGTGGGGATGGTCCCCGGGATGGAGACCTGGCAGGAGCACCAGCTGGAGATACCGGCCGGAACGTCGTTGGTGATGTTCACCGACGGCCTCTTCGAAGTGCAGACAGGCTCGGACGGGCGCCACCTGGACATGGAGGGCCTGCTCCACCTCGCCCAACGCCACCGGGACCGTCCGGCGGAGGAGTTCGTCGACGCGTTGATCCTCGACGTCGAACAGGCCTCACTCGAGCACGGCGGCCTGGCCGACGACGTCGCCGTCATTCGTCTGGGATGGACCGATACGTGACCGTTTCACCCCCGCAGGCGTCGGCCGACGAGCCCACCGACGCCGCCGATCCCGCCGCGGCCGCAGGAGGCGCGGCGCGTCTCCTGCGGCCGGCCCCGCTGCGGCGCGGCCTGACTGTCCGGTCCTGGTTCACGCTGGCCGCGGTGCTGATCGGCGTGCTGACCGTCACTGCCGCTGTGGTCGTCCACGGGCAACTCGGCCATACGGCCCGGGCCTCCGACCGGCTGGTGGACACCATCACGCCCGCGCAGGTCGAGGCGGGCCGGATGCAGATGGCGACGCTCAACCAGGAGACCGGGGTGCGCGGCTACGCCCTGGCCGGCGACCGGCGGTTCCTGCAGCCCTACACCGACGGGCTGGCCACCGAACAGCAGTCCATGGCGCGGCTCCGGCGCCTGCTGGCCGGCGAGCCCGCACTCCGGGCGGACCTGGCGGACGTCCAGCGGGCGATCGGGGCGTGGCGCCGTGACTACGGCACAGTGGTCATCTCCCAGGTCGCCGAGCACGGTCCCGGAGCGGACGCGACGGTCACCGCCGCGCGCGGCAAGCCCGCGTTCGACGCGGTCCGCGCCCGCTGGGCGGCGCAGAACCGGCACCTGGCGCAGGCGCGCGCCGGTGGCCGCGCCGAACTGCGCGACACCCGTACCGCCCGGAACTGGACGCTGGCCGCCCTGTTCGCGGCGTTGCTGACCGTCGGGATGCTGCTGGTGGTGCTGCTGCACTACGCCGTGGGGCGGCCGCTGCGGATGCTGCGGCTGGCGTCCCGGCGGGTCGCTGACGGCGACTTCACCCATGTCATCAGCGCGCACGGCCCGGCGGACATCCGCGACGTCGCCCGTGCCGTCGAGGCGATGCGTGACCGGATCAAGCGGGCCCTGGACCAGACCACCGAACGCGAGCAGCTCCTGCAGCGGCAGACCGCCGAACTCGACGCCCAGACGGTGGAGCTGCGCCGTTCCAACGCCGAACTGGAGCAGTTCGCCTATGTCGCCAGCCACGACCTGCAGGAACCGCTCCGCAAGGTCGCCTCGTTCAGCCAGATGCTGGAACGCCGCTACGCCGATCAGCTCGACGACCGCGCCCGCCAGTACATCGGGTTCGCCGTCGACGGCGCCAAACGCATGCAGGTGCTGATCAACGACCTGCTGACCTTCTCCCGCGTCGGACGCCTGCACCAGCAGCAGCAGAAAATCACCTTGCGCGAGCCGCTGGAGCGGGCAATGGCCAACCTCGACGACACCCTCGCCTCCTCCGGCGCCCGCATCGAGGTGCCCGACGACCTCCCGCAGGTCACCGGCGATCCCGCACTGCTGACGATGCTGTGGCAGAACCTCGTCGGCAATGCCGTGAAGTTCCGCACCCCCGACCGCGACCCGATCGTGCGCATCACCTGCGAGCGGGAGGACGGTCAGTGGCATCTGACCCGTCACCGACAACGGGATCGGCATTCCGGCCGAGTATCAGGAGAAAATCTTCGTCATCTTCCAGCGGCTGCACGGCCGAGACGCCTACAGCGGCACCGGCATCGGTCTAGCCCTGTGCAAGAAGATCGTCGAGTATCACGGCGGCCGGATCTGGCTCGACCCCGAGCACCCCGACGGCGCCCGCTTCCACTTCACCTTCCCCGCCCCCGACCCGACCGACACCGACCCGACCGACACCGACCCGACAGAGACTGACGAAGCTACTGAGGAGGCCATCGCCGGCCGCCCGGATGACCCGTCCGCACCACCCGGCACCGGTACCTCCGGTACCGCCTCGTCCTCTACTGACCTGCAGGGAGCCAGTTCGTGACCGACACCGCCATCCAACCCATTACCGTCCTGCTGGTCGAGGACGACCCCGGCGACGAACTGATGACCCGCGAGGCGTTCGAGGAAAACAAGGTCGGCAACACCCTGCACGTCGTCCGCGACGGCGCCGAGGCTCTGGACTTTCTGTACCGCCGCGGTGAGCACGCCGAGGCGCCGCGCCCGGACCTGGTGCTGCTGGACCTCAACCTGCCTAAGCGCGACGGCCGCGAGGTCCTCCAGGAGATCAAGTCCGAGCCCGACCTCGCGGCCATCCCCGTGGTGGTGCTGACCACCTCCGCCGCCGAGGAGGACATCCTGCGCAGCTACTCGCTGCACGCCAACGCCTACGTCACCAAGCCCGTCGACTTCGACCAGTTCATCAACGCCATCCGGCAGATCGATGACTTCTTCGTCACCGTCGTCCGGCTCCCCGCCCGGCGCTGACATCACACACTCCCCATGACCCGGATGACGAGCGAAGACAACCAGGCGACCGTGGCCCCACCCTGTCCTTACGGCAGCTTCGGCGGCATGACCGACCCCGCTGCGGCTCTTGAGGAACGAAGGCCCGCGCCGCAGCAGGTTCCGCTGCCCGGCGAAGCTCAGCCCCGCGCCTCCGAAGACTTCTGAGTTTCCGCTGGGTGCGCTGGTGAGGAGCTGTCGGTGGCCGACTGCTTCCAGTCCAGGCACAGCGCCACCGCGTCGTCGGCGAGGTCCTGCCCGCCGAGATGCTCCATGAGTTCGGCGATGACCGCCAGGGGCACCTCGGCAGCGTCCAGCATGCGGCTCTGCCTGGCGACGCGCTCCAGCGCCGTGGTCCCGAAGGCGCCGCCGGACGCGGTGGGTGCGGTGTAGAGTCCGTCGCTCACGATGATCAGGCGGTCACCGGCCTCGATCTTGAACTGCTGGATCTGGTACCGGGTGTCGGCGAACATCCCCAGCGGCATCTGATGTTCGAGTTCGATCGGGATCATCGTCGCGCCGCGCATCAGCAAGATGCGGGGCGATCCGGCGTCGACGGCGGAGACGACACCGTCGGCCAGGTTCACCCTCAGAACCAGGGTTTCGGTGAACTCCGCGCCGCGGTAGCGGGCGTAGACCAGGTCACTGGAGAGAGCGGCCTGCTCGGCGACGTCGGCGCCCGAACGGCGGGCGTTGCGCAGCGCGCCGACGGCGAGTGAGGTCAGCAGCGCCGCCTGGATGCCCGCCCCGGACCCGTTGGTGACGGTCAGCGCCAAGTGGTCGCGCTCGGTCGACCAGTCGAAGTTGTCCCCGCCGATCGAGTAGGCAGGCTCCAGGTGTCCGGCCAGGCTGAACTCCTCGCCCGCGCAGCCATGCCCGGGCAGGAGTTGCCACTGGATCTCGGCGGCGAGGGTGAGGCGGCGCAGGCGGCGGACCCGCTCGTAGCGGTCGGTGTGGTTCCAGGCGACCTTCAGGGCGCAGCCGGTGATCTCCGCTATCTCGATCAGGTCGGGGAGGAAGGCTTCGGGCTGGCGGCCACCGACGGTCACCGCGAGCACGCCCAACCTCTCCCCGCGGGCGGTGATCGGCACACTGACCTCACACTCATCGGGGGCGGCGTTCACGCCGGCGATGGGATTGAGGGTGGGCGTGCGGGACACGAATGCGCGTCCGACCAAGGTCCCCGCCATTCGCACGGGGCCCGCCTGGTCCTGGCCGTCGAGCGGAACCAGGACGTTGAGGTGGTAGTCCGCGAGCAGGAGCCGGACGGCGGAGACCGCGGGCAGGCACCTCCTGAGCACCTCGTCCACGGCCTCGGGCAGAGAGTGCGCGGGTGTGCGGCGCAGACAGTCCTCCACCTGTTGGAGCCGCGACGCGCGCGTCATCGGCGGCAATCCGGTGTCACGTCGGCCGGACCTGGTGAGAACTCGATACCGCGGCCCAACAGCACCCCAGCCTGCCCCGCACGCGGCGAACGACAGCAAGGGCGGCGGTCTTGATGAACTTCGGCGGCTGGATCGCAAGCGGCAACGTGCGGGCTGTCGGCGGAGGTGTTCGTCCTGGCCGGCCAGGACACTCCATCCCCGGTTTCCGAGACTGAGTCGGCTCGCCCAATGGGCAGCGCCCGGCAGAGCTGCTTGAGCCGGTACGCCCCGATGGTCGGCGCCAGGCCGGTCCCTCTTTGACGCTGCATGGGCGGCGGCTCCTCTACCAGGTTTGGCGCCGGTGCCGACAGCACCCTGGCCACGGCCGCGGAGCGGTTGTCGGCCGCCGATATGATTCCCTGCATCACGATTACGCTGACCTGCAGGTCGCCTTGAACATACCTGCAGAAACGCCAAGCCTGGAACTAATGGGAACTCTTGGCCTGATCCGGCTCTGCCGACGCGCCGGGGCGAACTCGGGATCGCAGACGCGAGCACGTCAGTGGCCCCCGCTGCGGGCGCACGCGCTTCTCAATCGGGCAGCGTCAGGATCGCGCTGTCGAAATCGGGCCAGCGCCACTCGAACGGGTCAGGCAGCTCGAAGATGATCGGCGCGGAGGGGACCGATGCAGGCTCGTCCGGTACCGGGGCGGCCTCATCGGGATCGGGGGCGCAGGGAAGAACAGGCTCGTCGTCGGGGGAGCGGCGGCAAGCCGCAACTCCCATGCCTTCCAGGCCGCCTCGTGGTCGCCGTTGGGTCCTGCGCCTTCCTCATCGACGCGGCGGCGGATGTACCAGCGCTCGTGGCTGCGGCGCGAGTAGTGCTTGACCGCCTCGCACGTGGTCGTCCCGTCGTCGCGCATCCAGATCACCACGTTGTCGGCGGCCATCTGGCCGGTCAACGTCTCGTCGTCGGTGGTGACGGTGACCCACCCGCCGACCGTGAAGGGGGCGGGCTCGTACAGCGTGCGTGTCCGGGACGGGTGGAACCCTGCGGTGATGTGGCGGACGGTGCGTTCGGCCGCTTCCCCGCCGAGCACTGGATGCACTCGCGCACCACGAACCCGATTGAGTCGACTTTCGCGCCGTCCGGCTGCGGACCAAAGTCACCCGGGGCGCCGGCAGCGCGGCCGCCGCTCTGGCCGTGATCTTCAAGCTCGTCGAGTCCGCCCAGCAGCGGTGGCGGACCGTGAACGCAATCCACCTCCTCGCCCTGGTCCGTGCCGGAGCCGCTTCGAGCGCGGTCGCCTCGTCGAACGCTCCGCGAGCCACGCGGCCTGAACGACCGCAACTGATCCGCAGGGCCATGCCCCCCTGCCCCCTCAGCCCGGCAGCAGGGTCGGCGCGTCAGGCCGATGAGTTTGCCGGTTGCCTGAAGTCTTCCTTGTGATCTTCTCGCCCGTCGGCGGATCAGAACACGCCGGCTCCGGTGTCATGCAGGAAAGATGGAGACCAGGATGAACAACCCGATTCGGCTGTACATGTCGATGTCGCTCGACGGCTATATCGCCGGCCCGGATGACCGGCCAGGGCAAGAGCTCGGACGCGACGGCGGACGGCTCTTCAACTGGCTCGACGACCGGGAGTCCGACGGTCGCAGCGGCCAGGTCTACCGCGAAGCGCTGGCAACCGGCGCGGTGATCTCCGGCCGTCGGACCTTCGAACTCGCCGGGCGCTGGCAGGGCGACCACCACGACGGCGTGCCGATCTTCGTCCTCACCCACCAGGTGGAGGACGGGGACGTGCCACCCGGCCACGCGCGTTTCGTCACCGATGCCGAGGACTGCGCCCGTCAGGCTCGTGCAGCCGCGGGGGACCGGCCGGTCATGGTCCATGGGGCGGGGGCGGCCCAAGCACTTCTGCGAGCCGGGCAGCTCGACGAGATGGAGATCCACCTGGTTCCGGTCCTCCTCGGGGACGGCCGACGGCTGTTCGACCACCTGGGCAGTGACCACATCGAACTCGACCTCATCCGACGGCTCGAGGACCGAGACGTCACGCACCTCCGCTACCGGGTGCACCGAACCAAGGAAGAAGGTTGAACCGCGTGAAGACGCTGTTTGTCTCCTACCGCGTCACCGACCTGGACCGCTCGCTCGGTTTCTACACCGCCTTGGGCTACGCCGAACTGGGCAGGGTCGAGATCGGCGACGGGGCGCGCCTGGTGATCCTCAAGTTCCCTGACGAACCGGCGGCCTCGCTCGAACTGGTCCGCCGCCCCGGCGACGGACCGGTCGAGGTGGGCAGCGGTTTCGACCACCTCGCGATCCAGGTGGAAACGCTCGCCACCACCCTGAAGACGCTGACCGAAGCCGGCCTGGGGCCCGAACCCGTCCAGTACCCGGGCGGCCCGCACGGCCCGAAGACCTCGTGGCTGACGGACCCGGATGGCTACCGGATCGAGTTGGTGCAGTGGCCACCCGGACATCCCCACGGCATCACCGCAGCAGACTTCGCCTGAGGCAGCCAGCTCCCCCTCGGCTCGACCGCGGCACAACGCGAGGCGACATCCCACCCCATTCACAGGTCTTGACGATTACTCACCCGGGCCCGTAGAGGTCGAAGTTGACGCGGCCGAACATCTGCCGTTTCAGAAATCTGATCTTATTTGCGCATCAGGCGGATCACCTTGACGTACACGCGGCTGTGGGTCCCGTGTCCTTCGGTCAGTGTGCGATGTTGGCCAGGAAGGCCAGCACCTTGGGCCAGCCCTGTTCCTTGGCCAGGGCGTCGCCGGCTTCGCTGCCGCCCTCGTCGGAGGCGGTGCCGCCGGCCGCCAGGTAGGGGAAGGTCCCGACCCCGTGGCCTGCTGCGGGGTAGATCAATGCGTGGTGGGGGAAGCGGCTCCGGTCAAGCTCGGTCGTGATCAGATGAGCGGAGGCCGCGGACGACCAGATCCGGTCCTGCGCACCCGCGAGCGCCAGGAGCGGGCCACTGAGATGGTCGAGCGGGATCGTCCAGGCGGCGACGGGCCGGCCATTGTCGGTCCAGGCATTGACCCGCATGTCGGGGAACCCAGGATTGACCGTGGCCGAAGGCAAGTAGACGACAACGCCGTGGACGACGTCGGGGTAATGCTGCGCCAGGAGCAAGGCGGCTTCGGTCCCCCGTGAACAGCCCTGGACAGCCACGTGGTCGGGGTCGACGCCCGGCTGGGCAGCCAGCAGGCGGGCGGCGCGGGCGAAGTACTCCAGAGGTATGTCGTGCAGGGCGGAGGGCAGCCCGGTAGCGCCGAAATAGGCCAGGCTGAGGGCGGGATAACCGTGGGAGGCCAGAAGCGCGGCGTCATAGACGTCGCTGTTGCCGCCTTCGGACCCACCGAACAGCAGCACCGCCGGCTTGCGCTTTCCCAGGGGCGGCGCGAAGAACTCGCCGGAGATCTTGTCGGCACCGGGCGTGAACGTCTTGTGGGTCACGCCGGTGGTCATCCATTGGCGGGTCAGGGCTTGTTGCGCGACCTGGTGCTTGCCGACGGCAGCGCTGATCTGGACCGTGTAGCCGGTCTGGTCGGGGGGAAGGCGCGGGAGAAAGCGCTCCTCGTTGCGGTGTCCGGTGGGGGCTCCATCGACCAGAACAGGCCCATGCCGTCTGCCCTGTGGTAAGTACCCGAGATCGGGACGGCCCGGTCAAGGTCGACGATGCCGTGCGCGTCGGTCTCGAAGGTGACCTGGCCGTGCCAGCTCTGCCGACGGAAGTCGGCCGCCTCGGCGCTGACCGTGACCTTGCTGCCGGGCGGGAGACCGGTCACCTTGATATGGACAGGCTGGTCGACCAACGCGGTGGGGGCATCCACGCTGATGACGGCATGGAATCCATGCTGATGGCCGCCGCATCCGCTCAGCGCACCGACCGACACCAAAATTAAGGCCGCGAGAGTCCGGGGCCAGAACGCCGCCGCACACCGCAGACCCGACACGCCCAGCACTAACGATCCGATTCTCAGCATGCCTTCGAGTCAATCGCCGCCGGGCTGCTTACTCCAACCCTCTTGCCACGCGCGCAGAAGTGGCTCTGACCACTATCGATGATCGAGGTGACTAGGCGTGGTGTCCGGATCAGCGGTAGTGGAGGACCCGGGCCCGTAGAAGGTCGAGGTTGGCGCGGCGGAACATCTGCCGTTTCAGGTTTTGATCTTGTTGACGGTGCTCTCGACGGCGCCGCTGAAAGGATCTCGACGACGAGGGTTAGTGACCCGCGTGGGCGGTCCCGAAAACGCGTCCTGGGGCCGCCTGCGGAGCTAGGAACTCACTGCCGTGCCCACCTAACTGCCCCAACTTTCCGCAGCTCACGACGGTTAATGACCTCCGCACGGTGCGGGGGTTAGGGATCTAGCTCGATCCGCAGAAGGTAACCCGTTCAGGAAGATCACGCCCGAGAGGCGGCCACGTCGCGTGACAAGTTACGTCCGTAAGTACGGCACCCGCGTGAAGAGCCACACCCGGTCCGCGGGCTGGGTGTGGTCACGTGCCGTGTGGGCGTCCGTCGGGGTCTCCACGCTCACTGCGGCCGGGATCCTCTGGGAGATGGGCGCCGCCGTCCTCGCCACACTCTGCGTCGTCCCCATCACGTTGTTCTCGACAGTCCCGGTCGTTGCGGGAAAGTACGCGGAGAAGAACATCAAGACGATGCACCGGCAGCAGCGGCGACGCAGGGCGTCCCGGACCCGCTGGACGGCTCGTCGAGCAGCCGCTGGCGGACGTCGTCCAGCAGTCGGCCGCACCGGTGACCGAACGCCCGCCGAGACGGCCCCGCTCCCCAGACGAAGAGGGGGCGGGCCGTCGTTATCGTGGCGGCTTCTCGGGGCACATTCCAGCCATCTGTGAACGCCATCCGAGCACTGCGCGTCCTACTCGGACATCGGCACGTTAAGGAGCTTCCCCATGGCTGATCAGCCGTCCCTCCGCCCGGACATCCAGGCCGCCGCGGACCGCATGGACAACAAGGTCGGAGCGAAGCGGGAAATCCGGAAGCTGATCGAGTACCTGTGGGAGGGCGAGGAGGTTCGGCACATGACGGCGGGCTACTACGGCGGCGGCACCGGCCTTGTCGTCATGACCGACCGGCGGCTGTTCTTCGTCAAGGACGGGTGGACGAACAAGCGCACCACTGACTTCCCGTACGACAAGATCTCGTCCGTCGAATGGCGGTCCGGGATGCTGACCGGGACCCTCACGGTGTTCGCGTCCGGGAACAAGACCGAGATCGGCAACATGTCGAAGGCGACCGGGAAGGTCATGGCGGACACGATCCGGGAGCGTCTCGCGTCTGGGCCGCGGTATGCGCCCGGCACGCAGGCACCGCCGGCTCCGCAGCCGATCACTCCTCCGCCCGCCCCGGTGGCTCCGGCGCCACCCACCCAGTCGTCTTCACAGGACGACGTGTTCGCCGCGCTGGAGAAGCTCGGGAAGCTACGCGAGGCCGGCGTGGTGACGCCCGAGGAGTTCGAGGCGAAGAAGAAGGAGCTCCTCGACCGCATCTGACCCTAGGCACGAGGAAACGGCCCGCGTTCCCCTCGAAGAGAGAGCTGAGTTCTCGTGACCGTCGCAACACCCCAGATGCGGGACTGCGATGGAGTTCAAGATCCGTGACCGCTCGGTCAACCGAGGGAACCGTGCCCTGATGGAGGGCTGTCGATCCTACCTTCAGCTTGTGGATCCAGGTGTTAGGTATGTCGAGGCGGCCCGGATCGTGGGCATCAACATGCGGACGGGCAAGCGGTGGCGCAACGGGCGCACCGCGTCCGGCGGGTCGGTTGCCGCCCTGCCAATCGACCGTTCTGAGGCGTCGCCCACGCCTTCGGCGCCACTCCAGGGCGTCCGTCCCGGTACCTACGGGAGAAAGACCGGATCCACATCGCCGACCGCCTGAGGGAGAAGGCATCGATCCGGGCCATAGCGGTCGAGTTGGGCCGCAGCCTGTCCACGGTCAGCCGGGAGGTCCACCGCAGCCGCACTGTGACCGCACTGTTCTTCCCGATGGCAGTTGGTACTACCGGCCGCACGCCACCCAACGCCGCACCGACCCAAGCCGGCAAGATCGGTCAGAGTCCAGGGCTGCGGGACTCCATTCAGCACCATCTGACGATGCGGTGGAGCCCCGAGCGGATCTGCCACGCTCTGGACAGACTGTTCCCTGACCGGCCGGAGCTGCACGTGACCGCCACCACCCGGGCCAGCTACGACGACACCCTCGCGTGACTGATCGACGTCGCCGGCAGTGGGCCGATACTTGCTGCGGCGGTTACGGATACGAGAAGGACGGAATGGGTGCGGCGACGACGCATGATTTGCTCCCTGCTTGAGTTGATCGTCGCAACAAGTGTTAACAAATCTGCTCGATCTTGAGAAGTGAACGTTGGGTCAACGGTTTGCGTACAGGAAATCCGTGTCACTGACTGCACACTCGATCTTGATTCTGCACGGTGCGTGATAAACTCCAGGCCACAGAGTTCGGTATCGCCTTTCGCGAGCCTGGTCCGCCTCCTTCTAGAAGTAGGCCGGCGGAAGATGGCCGATTTCGGACGCCGGCACGGGTTCTGGTGGCACACGCCTCCGCCTCCGCGAACGTTCCACCGGAGCGACGAGTGGCCGACGCCGGCGGAAGTCCCCAGGTGAAAGGAGCCAAATGTGTTCGGTCGTGTTCTCGTCGTCCTGGCGTGCCTCGCGTTGGCCGCCTCACTCGCAGGCTGCGGAAACACCGAATCGCGGTCGCGGTCGACCATCGGCGCGACGGCATCGGCACGGCCATGCCGGAATCTCGCCGCCGCCCGCAAGATTCTGGTCATTCGGCACGCACCAGCCGGAAGTAACGTGCGATTTGATTTCCCAAGCACTGTGAAGATCAATGATCCGGCGCTTGTCGAGGAACTCTCCGCGCTGGTGTGCCGCCTTCCTGCTGCGGGTCGGGGTCCCTACAGTTGCCCGGCAGACATGGACATCACCTACGCCATTCGTTTCGCCCGCGACGGTAGAACGAGCCTTGACGTGGTGGTGCAGGCGACCGGATGCCAGTTCGTCACGGGGGCGAGCGAGCCGAGATCGGCGGTGACCACTCCGACGTTCTGGACGGCACTCGGCTCCGCCATGGGGATTCAGCGGGCGACGGTCGCTACCTTTCATGGCACCCCGCACACCTAAAGTGACTGAATTCGGTCGCCTGAACCGCGGGGCCCCGGGCGGTCGTTCTTAGCGAGACCGGTTGCTTTGCCTCCTCCCGACCGGGTCAGCTACCAAGCCGGGCTGTTGCTCGGCCTATGAGCCGCCGGACAGCAGCTCCAGAACCCGCCCGCCGCGGACGTGAAGGGTCGCAGACGTCCTGCTGGCGGTTCGCGGTGGCCGAGTCGAGTCCGCGTCAACGGGTTCGGCGAGGAAAGAACGCAGTGTTGTGAAGCGTCGAGGCATTCGGCTGCTGTTTGACCTGCGCCGACCAGATCGTCGGCATGCGCATGGCTCAGCTCGACAACCGTTCGTGGACGCGGCGTTCGACCAGGATGGGGACGAAATCGCGGATAGGCCGTCCAACGAAGTCGTGATGGACGGCCTCGACCGTTTGGGTGATCTCCTGTGCGTTATGGCGGTCACCGTAGATCTCCAGCAGGCGGGTGGCGACCTGTTCCATGGCCGCCTTCTCATAGATCTCGGTGTCCATCGCTCAACTGGCTTTGTTCACGAGTCTCGGCACCAGTTGTCCGGGAGTTCGGGCACCGTCCAAATTCGGCACGGATCGATGTTCGCGAGTTGCGGCACCGCGCGCTGCGGCGCCATGCCCGTTCGGGTCGTGCGCGTGTGAGCCAGTGTGAAAGCTGATGGTGAGTTACACCACCGGACGTGCGGCAGCGCTCGCCTCGCGGCCATGCGGATGTTGGTCAGCGGCGAGGCAGGTCGTCACTCGACTGATGCCTGAGGCGAGGAGGAGAGCCCAAGTTCTCTCTGGGTGGGACCCGGGTCGGCGCCGTACCGCAGGCCGTCGATGAGCAGGGCGATCATCCGGTTCGCGCGCGCGGTGTCGTTGGTCCCGATCGGGGGGATGCAGAGTTTGGCGACTGCGCTCAGCAGGTCGAGGGGCTCGACGTCGGCGCGGATGGCGCCGGTGGCGACAGCGGCGTCGAGCAGTGCCTGGAGGACTGGGCCGAGTTCCTGTTCGAAGTAGGAGGGCAGGGCCTCGAACGCGCGGTCACCCATGTGCAACGCGGCGGCGAGGCCGCGTTTGGTCATGATGAACCGGGCGTAGTACTGGATCCACAGTTCGAGTGCTTCGTCGGGGTCGTTTGCCGCGGCGAGCTGCGGTGCTTGGGCCACGCACGCCTCCACCTCGCGATGGAACACCGCGGTGATCAGATCCGACCGCCGCGGGAAGTGGCGGTACAGGGTCGGGGTGGTCACGCCGGCTCGAGCCGCGATGGTGCGTACGTTCACGTCGACGCCCCGTGTCGCGAATTCCTCCTTGGCGGCCGCGAGTAGCGCCTCGACGTTCCGCTGCGCATCGGCACGTGGCATACGAGGCCTCCTTGCTAAACGTGACCCTGTCACGTATGTTCTGTGATGCTTACCGTGACGTTGTCACGATTATTAGCGTACGGCACTCGAAAGGTGCCAGAAGGAGATCGGCGATGCACTATCGCACTCTCGGCCGTACGGGCATCCAGGTCAGCCCGTATGCCCTCGGCACCATGAACTTCGGGAAGATCGCCAATGCTGACCACGATGACGCGATCCGCATCATCCACCGGGCGCTCGACGCCGGCATCAACCTGATCGACACCGCCGACGTGTACTCCCTCGGCGAGTCCGAAGAGATCGTCGCCAAGGCGCTCAAGGGCCGCCGCGACGATGTCGTGCTCGCCACGAAGTTCTCCAACCCGATGGGCGAGGGCCCGAACCGGCGAGGCGCCTCGCGGCGGTGGATCATGAAGGCGGTCGAGGGCTCGCTGCGGCGGCTGCAGACCGACTACATCGACCTTTACCAGTACCACCGGCCCGATGTCGAGACCGACATGGCAGAGACGCTGTCCGCGCTCTCCGATCTCGTGCGCAGCGGGAAGGTGCGCGCCATCGGTACCTCGAAGCAGCCGGCCACCGACATCGTGGAGGCGCACTGGACCGCCGAGCGCCGCGGCTTCGAGCGGATCCGCTGCGAACAGCCGCCGTACTCGATCCTGAACCGGGTCATCGAGCGCGACGTCCTGCCCGTCACCCAGCGGTACGGCATGGGAACCATCGTCTTCAGTCCGCTGGCGCAAGGGATGCTCACCGGCCGCCTGCGCAAGGGACAGCATTCGGAACTGACTCGCAGCGGCCCCTTCTTCGAACACTTCCGCGACGAGCGCCGCCTCGATGCCGTCGAGCAACTCATCCCGCTCGCGGAGAAGGCCGGGATGTCGCTGACCCACATGGCGATGGCGTTCGTGATCGCCCACCCCGGTGTGACCTCAGCGATCATCGGCCCCCGAACCATGGAGCAGCTCGACGACCTGCTCGCCGGCGCCGACATCGCGATCAGCGACGAGATCCTCGACCGCATCGACGAGATCGCCCCGCCCGGCACCGACATCGGCCAGCTCCAGATGGCGTGGAACCCGCCCGCCGTCACGACACCGGCACTGCGGCGCCGCCCGGACACCGAACGCCCGGCCGTGTAAGGCCGATCAAATCAGCCTCGCGAGAGCGACGTGCGCCCTCCGCAGCACGCCGCTTCTCCTATTCGGCAGAAGAGTGCGTCTAACGCAGAATCGACATCACGCAAGGTAACTGAAGTTCGTTGTCACGCCGAACGCGCCCAGGGACGCCTGAGGACCACAGGCGGAGCCGCTCCTCGCGAACATTGATCATTCGGCACTGGGCGGAGTGGTGCCGCAATTCGCAGACATCCGGTGCCCCATCTCACGAACGAAGCCAGGCTTGTCTGGTCTGCTGGTCGGTGTAGCCGAGCATGCGGGCGATGACCTGGGCTGGGGCTTGGAGAACGAGGTGGCGGAGGGCGGAGGTTCGTCCGCTGATGGCGTCGGGAGCTGCGGCGCTGATTCAGGCGGTGATGCGGTCGGTGAGCAGGTCGGCGACCGTGCGTGGTTCGCGGCCGAGGAGTTCGGCCAGGAGCGGGTCGGCTTCTGCGAAATGGCCGCTTCGCGCGGCCTCGAAGAACGGCAGCAGCAAGCGGGCCATGGATTCCGGCATGCCGGCCGCGACATGGTCGGCGATCCACTGCTCGTCGTCCACGACGACTCGCCTGATGTCGCGGCCGGTGATCTGCGTGGCGATCGTGGCGATGTCGTCGAAGGTGACGGCGCGGCGGGCGGTGAGCGTGACGGGGCCGTCGAACGGGCGCTGCCCGGCGAGGATGATCGCGGCGGCCTCGGCCTCGTCGGCGCGGTCCGTCCACGAGACGGGGCCGTCCGCCGGCGCGGCGATGACTCCGGTCTGCCGCCAGGGGCCGAGCAGCCAGTCGAGGCTGTGGGCGTAGAAGCCGTTGCGCAGCGAGGTCCAGGCGGTTCCCGAGTCCGCGAGCAGCGCCTCGCTGGCGGCGTGTTCACGCGCCGGGGCGAACGGACTGTCGCTGCGCACGTTCTGGTGACCGGTGTACAGGATGCGCCGGGCGCCCGCCGCGACCGCGGCCTCGATCGCCGTGCGGTGCAGGCCGACTCCGTCGCCGTGGGGGTCGTTCTGGGACACCAGCAGCACTTGGTCGGCGCCCTCGAACGACTCACGCAACGCGGCCGGGTCGTCGTAGGTGCCACGCCGCACGCGCACGCCCCGGTCGGCGAAGTGCTGTGCTTTGGCGACGTCGCGCACGCTGACGCCGATCTGCTCTGCGGGGATGCGCTTGAGCAGGTGCTCGACGGTGGCGCCGTTGAGGGCGCCGGTCGCACCGGTGATGACGATCATGACCATGCCTTTCGATGTTTCGCGCTGGACCGCGTGGTCGGGCGCCGAAGCGTTCGGTGGCCGCCAGGACGTGTGCCGAAGGCGAGGGGCGGCCGGCCCGGGCTGCGGCCGTCCACGCGGGGGCGAGGACGGTGATGCGCCGCCTCACCGGCGCCGTAGCAGGGGCAGGAGGATGTCGTCGACGAGGTGAGCGAGGAATCGTTGGTCGCAGGGCTCGCCGGCGAAGATGAGCCGGTGAACGATGACGGCGGGGGCGATCTCGGCGAACAGCCCGGCCGCTCCGGGCACCAGGTGTTCGCCGCTCTCGGTCGCGCTGCGAAACGGCTGCTCGGTCATCATCGCCCCATCGCGGCGCAGGATCCGCCGCATGGCCGCAGCGAGCTCCGGGTCGCTGCGCATGCCCGCGAACAGGGCGCCGAGCAGCCCGACCTCCTGTTCACCGATCTGTCGCGCCAGCCACCGCACGAGCTCCAGCAAGACCTCGCGAAGATCACCTGTCCAGGTGACCGGTGGGGTGTCCACCGCGCGGCGCTCGACCGCCGCGGCCACCAGCGCGGCCTTGCCGGCGTAGCGCCGGTAGACCGTCGGCTTACCGACCCCGGCCCGGGTCGCGACCGCCTCGATGGACAGCTGGTCGTACCCGACTTCGGTCAGCAGACGCAGCGTCGCGTCGAGTATGGCGACGTCCCGGCCGCTGTCACGCGGCCTGCCCCGCGGCGGCGAACCCTCACCCGCCCCTGCACCCACCCCTCGATTACGAAACGGAACTGGTACGTAAAGAAAATAGGTCCGGGCGGGGGAGCCGGTCAAGCTCGGCTTCGCCGCACACCTGCGGGGGGCGACCAGCCACTCACTTCTCAGGACGGCCCCGGTGCTGGTGAGCTCGCGTAATCGTTCTGCACGTATTCGTGGTGGTGACGTCTCTGGTGGTCACTTGGTGTGGTCGCCGGGGGCATAGCGGTTCCAGGTTCCTCCGGCTTCGGTGACGATGCGGGTGGTGCTCTTGTCGTGGAAGCCGAGGGAGCGGGTGATGACCGGCGCTGGGGCTTGGAGGACGAGTTGGCGGAGGGCGGCGGGGCGGGCTTTGCCGGTCATGTAGCCGTGTTGGCGGAGTTGTTCGCGCAGGGTGCCGGGGTTGAGGGGCTGGCCGGCGCGGCGGCCGGGGAACAGCCATTGGGTGTCGAAGTTGGTCGCGGTGTTCATGTTCGAGCGCTTGGCGGCCTGTTCATGGAGCAGGGCGGCGACCG
The DNA here is from genome assembly GCF_039529375.1 of Actinomadura napierensis. Taxonomy (NCBI): domain Bacteria; kingdom Bacillati; phylum Actinomycetota; class Actinomycetes; order Streptosporangiales; family Thermomonosporaceae; genus Actinomadura; species Actinomadura napierensis. The sequence continues at coordinate 2,326 of NZ_BAAAMR010000010.1, read as the reverse complement.
GTTCGGGGACCGGGCTGGGCGGTTCTCCGAGCCGGATGAAAACTTCGCCGTCTTGGTCGAGGAGATCGTCGATGGTCAGCCTGCTATCCGGGTGAGCGGCTGGGCGTAGATCAGCATGACGCAGGCGGCGGTGTTCACCGGGAGAGGTGCGTCGGTTGTGGTGATCGCCCGGCGGATGAGGGCGAGCCGGGTGTGTTGGCTCTGACCGGATTACCTGCACATCGGCGTTGCCGGGTGCGCCGTGCACCAGCACGACCGCCTCCTCGCCCGTCCCGGGGCCCACTCGTCAAGACGCGGGTGCCGATCCCATCGACCTCGATGCGCTCCTGCCGGATCTCCGCCATCCCGCTCCTCCACCCTATTCATGGACTCTCCGTCTCGAAACATTATCAAACGGACCGTCCAGTAATGTGGATGCATGGCCAGCCGAACACCGGGGCGCCCCCGCAGCCAGACCGCCCACCTCGCCGCGGTAGGCGCGGCCATCGAACTGATCACCGAAGACGGCCACTGCGCGCTGACGATGGAGGGCATCGCACGCCGCGCCGGCGTGAGCAAGCAGACTCTCTACCGCTGGTGGTCCTCACCGGCGAAGATCCTGCTGGAAACCCTCAACGAGGGCGCCGAGCAGATCGCGCCGCTGGAGGAGACCGGCGATCTGGAGGCGGACCTGCGCCGGTTCGCGCACCGCAGCGTCCTGGGCGCACGCGGTCCGGTCGCCCGACTGCTCACCACACTGATGGCCGAAGCGCAGCGAGATCCGGCCTTCGGCGAGGCCTTCCGCGCCGGCTTCCTCGCCCACCGGCGCTCCATCATGCTCTCCCTCCTCAACCGCGCGGCCGACCGCGGCGACATATCCCCGGACGCCGGCCTCGACCTCGCCGTCGAGGCGTTCTACGGCACCCTCTGGTACCGCCTGCTCTCCGGCTCCGGACCCATCGACGAACACTTCGCCGACGACCTCACCCGCCTGACACTCACCCACCTCCACCGCCCCGGCCCCCTCGACGCAGCTCACGCCCATGATGAGCGGCCGCTTCGGGGGGCGCAGGGGCCGGGCTCGCCGTAGTGTGAGGCGGGGCCGGCCGCAGTCGGCGGTGGGGCGTGGTCGGCTCAGTAGACCGAGTGGCCGCAAGGTCGCTGATGTGGCCCGGAACTTGGAGATCAGCGAGCAGTCGATCTATCTATGGCGGCGGCAGGACCGCATCGATCGTGGCCTTGAGCCGGGGCTGACCAATGGTGAGAAGGCCGAACTTGCCGCGGCCAAGGCCCGGATCGCCGAGTTGGAGACCGAGCTGGCGGCGACACGGCGGGCGATCGAGTTGGTGCGAGAGGTGGTGCCCCCAAAAGGAGGTTCCAGGCCATCGCGGTGATGGCTGGCGAGGATATCCCGGTGGAGGTGGCCTGCCGGGTGCTGGATGTGTCGGTGTCGGGCTATTACGCCTGGCTGACACGTCCTCCCTCGGCGCGCATGATTCGGCATGCCTGGCTGACCGACGTCATCACTGAGCTGCACCAGGCCTCCCGCAGCATCTACGGTGCCCGGTGTATCCACGCCGAGCTGACCCTCGGCTGCGGTATTTGTGTCAGCCATGGCCAGGCCGAGTTGCTGATGCGCCGCTCGAGCCTGCAGGGCGTCACCGGCCGGCCCAAATGGCGCCGCGCCAAGCCAGACCTGATCGCCAGCGACCTGGTCGACCGCCAGTTCACCCGCACGGCCCTGACCAGCTGTGGGTCACCGACATCACCGAGCACCCCACCCGTGAGGGAAAGGTGTACTGCGATCGACCTGCTGGATGGCCGGACCGCCGACGACCTGGCCGCTTGGCTGAAGGACCACCCCGGGGTGCAGGTGATCTGCCGGGACAGAGCCGGGAACTACGCCGACGGCGCCCGCGCAGGAGCCCCCGATGCTGTTCAAGTGGCTGATCGATTCCATTTCTGGCAGAACCTTGCTCAGGCGCTGGAGAATATGGTCCGCGCTCACCGCTCCAGCCTGCAGGAAACCCACGGGCCAAACACCGCAATCGAGGACGAGACCGACGGCGATGTCGAACCCGTCGAGCGTCCCAAAACTCTGGACTCCTACGGCAACGAACGGCCGATGGTGGCACGGACCCAGGAGCTCTACGCCCAAGTGCAGGCGCTGCGGAACACTGGCGCATCGCTGAACGCCATCAGCCGCGAGCTCGGCCTGGCCTTCCGCACCGCTCGCAAGTACGCCACCGCCACCAGCGTGGACGAGCTGTTGAGCTTCCCCCCGTTTCACGGCCACGTGACCTGAGTTGGCCGTGGGCCAACGGGGAAGGACGTGTCTCGTGCCGCC